>NZ_JARAVO010000016.1:0-62881 GCF_033792805.1 Streptomyces sp. PA03-1a | reverse complement strand
CCACCCGCCCCCAGGGCCAGTCCAAGGGCGGCAGTATCTGGCTGCACATGGACCACGGCAGCGGCACGTCGGCGTGCGTCAGCCAGTCCAAGGCCGACATGGAGTACCTGCTGCGCACGCTGGATCCGGCGCTGCACCCGGTCGTGGTGATGGGGGACCGGGAGCACCTGGCGGCCTGACGGCAGTTCAGGACAGCCTTCCGCAGGGACGGTAGGCCCTCTGCAAAAGCGAAGCAGACTGTTTCCGCAAGAAGTTGAAAGTTTTTCCACGCGACATATTGACGCTACCCGTCCGCGGGGCCAGTCTCCTACCCGGAGTTCCCACGGGCGGGAGCTCCGCCCCCACACTCGATGGCCCGGCGCGTGGCTGTCTTCGGGGCACCTTTGTGCCCGAACACGAAGGAGCCGCACCATGAGATCGCGTTTTCTGCGCGCGGGTCTGGCCGCCCTGCTCAGCACGGCCGGGCTCGTCGGCGTCTCGCAGCAGCCGGCCCAGGCAGCACCGCCCGGAAGCAAGGACGTCACCGCCACCCTCTTCGAGTGGAAGTTCGCCTCGGTCGCCAAGGAGTGCACCAACACCCTCGGCCCGGCCGGGTACGGCTACGTCGAGGTGTCGCCGCCCCAGGAGCACGTCCAGGGCGCGCAGTGGTGGACCTCCTACCAGCCCGTCAGCTACCGCATAGCGGGCCGGCTGGGTGACGGGACGGCCTTCAAGAACATGGTCGACACCTGTCACGCGGCCGGGGTCAAGGTCATCGCCGACGCCGTCGTCAACCACATGAGCGCCGGCTCGGGCACCGGCACCGGAGGCACGTCGTACGGCAAGTACACCTACCCGGGGTACTACCAGGACCAGGACTTCCACTCCTGCCGGACGAACATCTCCGACTACACCAACCGCGACAACGTCCAGAACTGCGAACTCGTCGGGCTCTCGGACCTGAACACCGGCAGCGACTACGTGCGCTCGACCATCGCCGCGTACCTGAACGGCCTCATCGCGCTGGGCGTCGACGGATTCCGCATCGACGCGGCCAAGCACATCGCGGCGGCCGATCTCTCCGCGATCAAGGCCAAGCTCAGCAACCCCTCCGTCTTCTGGGCACAGGAGGTCATCTACGGTTCCGGGGAGGCCGTGCAGCCCGGCGAGTACACCGGCACCGGTGACGTCGACGCCTTCCAGGGCGCCTACGACCTCAAGCGGATCTTCACCGGCGAGAAGCTCGCCTACCTCAGCAACTGGGGCGCGTCATGGGGTGCGGGCTACCTCGCGAGCGGCAGTTCGCGCACCTTCGTCGACAACTGGGACACCGAGCGCAACGGTTCGACCCTCACCTACAAGGCGGGCGCGACCTACACCCTGGCCAACGTCTACATGCTGGCCTGGCCCTACGGCTCGCCCAACGTGTACTCCGGCTACCAGTTCTCCGACAACGACGCGGGCCCGCCCAACGGCGGCACCGTCAACGCCTGCTACAGCGACGGCTGGAAGTGCCAGCACGCCTGGCCGCAGATCGCGGGCATGGTCGGCTTCCGCAACGCGGTCGCCGGCACCGCGGTGACCAACTGGTGGTCCAACGGCAACAACGCCATCGCCTTCGGGCGCGGCAGCAAGGGCTACGTCGCGATCAACCACGAGAGCGGTTCCCTCACGCAGACCTTCACCACCTCGCTGCCCGCCGGCACCTATTGCGACGTGCAGCACAGCGGCGCCACCTACACCGTCGGCTCGGACGGCAGGTTCACCGCCACCATCGGCGCCAACGACGCGGTGGCGCTCTACACCGGCGCCCCCTGCGGCAGCGGAGGCGGCGGCACGACGCCCGCGAGCGGTGCGTCCTTCTCGGTCAACGCCACCACGGTGTGGGGCCAGAACGTCTACGTCGTCGGCAACAACGCCGCCCTCGGCAACTGGAACACCGGCAACGCCCTGCCGCTGTCCTCGGCGGCCTACCCGGTGTGGAAGCTCGACGTCTCCATGGGCGCGGGCACGTCCTTCGAGTACAAGTACATCAAGAAGGACGGCAGCGGGAACGTCACCTGGGAGTCCGGCGGCAACCGTACGGCGACCGTCCCCGCGAGCGGCAAGGTGACGCTGGGCGACACCTGGCGGACCTGACCCCTCCCTGCGCTCCAGCGCCTCAGCAACGACCCGGCGCGGTGTCCAAGACGGCGAGCAACGCCGTCAGGGCATCGCGCTGGTCCGTGTCCAGGGGGGAGAGCAGCTCCTCGGCCGCCGCCCGGCGGGCGCGGCGCAGCCGCCGCACGGCGTCGTCGCCCTCCTCGGTGAGCTCGATGCGCACCACCCTGCGGTTGACCGGGTCGGGCGCCCTGCGGACCAGCCCCCGCTCCTCCAGGGCGTCGGTCAGGCTCGTCACCGCGCGCGGCACGACGTCCAGCCGCTCGGCCAGGTCGGCCATCCGGGGCGCGGTCCCGCTCTTGAGGCTGTGGGCGACCGTGCGCAGCATGCGTGCCTGGGCCGGGGTGATGCCCACCGGCTCCAGGTGCCGCCGCTGTGCGCGGTGCAGCCGGCGGGTCAGCCACAGCAGCTGGTCGGCGAGGCGCCCGGTGCTCTCGTCGGTGTCCGCGGTGGACGTGCGGGATTCCATGGTCAGAGGGTATCAGGATGCGGTTCATTGTGAGCATAGGTAACAATGAACTACACTCTCATCGCCTTGACATGCCCGGACCTTTCGGAGGCCCTTTGCACCCCGATCAATCCCCGCGGTGGACCCCGCCGCCCAAGGACCCCGCCCGACCGACCGACGTGCGCCGCGTCCTGCGGCTCTTCCGTCCCTACCGTGCCCGCCTGACCGTCGTCGGGCTCCTCGTCGGTGCCGCCTCACTCGTCTCGGTCGCCTCGCCCTTCATGCTGCGCGAGATCCTCGACACCGCGATCCCGCAGGGCCGCACCGGGTTGCTGAGCCTGCTCGCCCTCGGCATGATCGCCACCGCCGTCCTCAACAGCGTCTTCGGCGTCCTGCAGACCCTGATCTCCACCACGGTCGGCCAGCGCGTCATGCACGACCTGCGCACCGCCGTCTACGAGCAACTGCAGCGCATGTCGCTCGCCTTCTTCACCCGGACCCGCACCGGAGAGGTGCAGTCCCGCATCGCCAACGACATCGGCGGCATGCAGGCCACCGTCACCTCCACCGCGACCTCGCTCGTGTCCAACCTCACCAGTGTCGTGGCCACCGTCGTCGCGATGATCGCCCTGGACTGGCGCCTGACCATCGCCTCCCTGCTGCTGCTCCCGGTCTTCGTGTGGATCAGCCGCCGGGTCGGCACCGAGCGCAAGAAGATCACCACCCAGCGCCAGAAGCAGATGGCCGCGATGTCCGCCATCGTCACCGAGTCGCTGTCCGTCAGCGGCATCCTCCTCGGCCGCACCATGGGACGCGCCGACTCCCTGACCCGCTCCTTCGCCGAGGAGTCGGACCGGCTGGTCGACCTCGAGGTGCGCTCCAACATGGCCGGCCGCTGGCGGATGTCCACCATCGGCGTCGTCATGGCCGCCATGCCCGCGCTCATCTACTGGATCGCCGGCATCGCCGTCAACGGAGCGGGCGGGGCGGTGTCGATCGGCACGCTCGTCGCCTTCGTCTCGCTCCAGCAGGGCCTGTTCCGGCCCACCGTCAGCCTGCTGTCGACCGGTGTCCAGGTGCAGACCTCGCTCGCGCTCTTCCAGCGCATCTTCGAGTACCTCGACCTGCCCGTCGACATCACCGAGAAGGACGACCCCGTACGCCTCCCGCGGGTCCGCGGCGACATCCGCTTCGAGGGCGTCGGCTTCTCCTACGACCCGGCCACGCCCGGGCGCACCCTCGACGGCATCGACCTGACGGTCCCGGCCGGCGGCAGCCTCGCCGTCGTCGGCGCCACCGGCTCCGGCAAGAGCACCCTCAGCTACCTCGTGCCCCGGCTGTACGACGTCACCGAGGGCCGCGTCACGCTCGACGGCGTCGACGTCCGCGACCTCGCCTTCGACACGCTCGCCGCATCGGTCGGCGTCGTGTCGCAGGAGACGTACCTCTTCCACGCCTCGGTCGCCGAGAACCTGCGCTTCGCCAAGCCCGACGCCACCGACGAGGAGATCGTCGCCGCCGCCCGCGCCGCGCAGATCCACGACCACATCGCGGGGCTGCCCGACGGCTACGACACCGTCGTCGGCGAACGCGGCTACCGCTTCTCCGGCGGCGAGAAGCAGCGCCTGGCCATCGCGCGGACGATCCTGCGCGACCCGCCGGTCCTCATCCTCGACGAGGCCACCAGCGCGCTGGACACCCGTACCGAGCACGCCGTCCAGGACGCCATCGACGCCCTCTCGGCGGGCCGTACGACCCTCACCATCGCCCACCGGCTGTCCACCGTCCGCGACGCCGACCAGATCGTCGTCCTCGACCACGGCCGGATCGTGGAACGCGGCAGCCACGACGAACTGCTCGCCCTGGACGGCCGCTACGCCGCCCTGGTCCGCCGTGACGCCCAACTCGTCCATACGGCATGATCCTCGGCCATGGAACCCATCGCGGGGGCGGAACTCCCCGGCTACCGGCAGATCGAGGCGGACGCCTGGACCAATGACCACGGCGACCTCGTCAGCCTGCACTGGTTCGACGTGCCGCCGGACATCCCCGCGCCCCTGGAGGACCTGCCGCGCCTGCGCCACGCCCTGGCCCACTACACGGCCGGGGCGGGCGGCGGCCTCATCGAGGCCGACGTCCTGCACCTGGGAACGGTCCCCACGCTGCGCCAGGTCATCAAGGTCCCCCTGCCGGACCGCCCCACCGGCCAGGCGTTCCTCGGCAGCTACACCTTGCCCCGGGCCTCCTGCAGCGCCGTCGTGAAGGTCCAGGCCCTGGAGCAGGGCACCACCGGCGTCCGGGAGGCGCAGGTGCTCATCGAACTCGGCCCCGAGCGCTACTTCATGCCGCACCCGTACGCCTCCGACCTGCGGCAGGGCCTGCCCTTCCACTGGGGCGACGCCCCCCACTACGACGCGCACTTCCCCGACCACCCGCTCACCCGGGTCCGGGACGCACTGGCCCAGCTCGCCGTCTCGCTCCAGGTGGCCCCGGAGTACGCGGCCCTGCCTCCCTTCGCGGGACCGGCCGCCACCACGCCGTAGACCCGGGTGAGCAAGCGCACATCCCGCCCGCGGCGATCGTCCGCCCGGTGCCCGGCACCGGCGCTAGGGTGAGCGGCGCCGCGCAGACCGCAGGAGGTAACCGATGGCCGCGTCCGACCGTTCCGCCGTGCTGCTGGCCAGGTTGCTCGCCACCACGGGCACCGCCCACTTCGTGGCGCCCCGGCCCTTCGACGCGGTCGTCCCGCGCGTCCTGCCCGGCGAGCCCCGCACCTGGACCTACGTCAGCGGCGCGGTGGAACTGGCGCTCGCCGCGGGCATCGCACTGCCCCGTACCCGCCGGGCGAGCGCCTTGCTGGCGGCGGGCTTCTTCACCGCCGTGCTGCCGGCCAACGTGAAGATGGCCCGGGACTGGCGCGACCGGCCCGCGCCCCTGCGGAACGCCGCCTACGCCCGGCTGCCGCTCCAGGCACCGCTGGTGCTGTGGGCCCTGAAGGTGAGCCGCGACAGCCGCCCCTGACCGGTCCACGGGGCGTTGTCGGTGCTCCGTTCTACCCTCGGACGGTGACCTCGCACAGGAGCCCGTCCGTCGCCGTCGTCGCCGACCCCCTGGGGACCGGCGGGCGGCTGCAGGCGCTGCGCGAGGACGGCACCGCGGACGGTCCCCCGCAGACCGTCAGCGACCTCGTGGCGGCCATCGCCGAGCGCGAGGCCCGGCAGGCGCCGCGCTGGGTGTGGGCCGCCACCGACGAGATCTACCCGCCGCTGCTGGAGCGGCTCCCGGCCCGTCCGGCCCGGTGCCACGACCTCAAGCTCGTCGAGGCCCTGCTGCTCGGTGCCGAGGAGCGCTGGGGCCTGCCCCGTTCGCTGGGCGCCGGCTGGGCCCGGCTGCACGGACTCCCCGTGCCGGACGACGCGCGCGAAGGCGGCTCCGACGACCAGCCGGTGCTCTTCGCCGCCGACCGCCATCATCTGCCGCCGGGCACCGACCCGCTGGAGGCGGTGGTCGCCGTGCACGCCGACCAGCAGCGCCGGATCGCCCTGTCCGAGCACCCCGACCGGCTGCGCCTGCTGGCCGCCGCCGAGTCCGCCGGCGCCCTGGCCGCCGCCGAGATGGCCCGGGACGGCCTGCCCTGGAGCGCCGCTGCCCACGACGCGGTGCTCACCGGGCTGCTCGGCCCCCGCCCGGCGGGCGGTGTCCGCCCCAAGGTGCTGTCCGAGCTCGCCGCCGGCATCCATGAGGCCCTGGGCCGCCCGGTGAACCCCGACTCGCCCGCCCAACTGCTGCCCGCCTTCGAGCGCGTGGGCGTGCGGATCACCTCGACCCGCTCGCATGTGCTGCGGGAGGTCGGGCATCCGGCCGCCGCGTTGCTGCTGCGCTACAAGGAGCTCTCCCGCATCCACAGCGCCCACGGCTGGGCCTGGCGAGAACAGTGGGCGCCCGCCGGGCGGTTCCACCCCGAGTACGTCGTCGGCGGTGTCGTCTCCGGCCGCTGGGCCACCCGCGGTGGCGGAGCGCTGCAGATCCCCCGGCAGATCCGCGCCGCCGTGGTCGCCGACCCCGGGCACCGGCTGGTCGTCGCCGACGCGGGCCAGCTGGAACCCCGCGTCCTGGCCGCCCTCTCCGGCGATCCCGGGCTGGCGGCGGCCGCCGCCGAGGGCGACCTGTACGCGGCCCTGGCGCGCACCGCGTTCGGGGGCGACCGCGCACGGGCCAAACTGGGCCTGCTGGGCGCGATGTACGGCCAGACCAGCGGCGAGGTGGGGCCGCTGCTCGAGGTCCTGCGCCGCCGCTTCCCGGACGGCATGCGCCTGGTGGAGTCCGCCGCCCGCACCGGCGAGGGCGGCGGTGTCGTCCGGTCCCACCTCGGGCGTACGTCACCGGCGCCGTCCGCCGACCGCCAGGAGCTCACCGACGCCCAGGCCCGCGCCTGGGGCCGCTTCACCCGCAACTTCGTCATCCAGGCCACGGCCGCCGAATGGGCGCTGGCCGTGCTGGCCTCCCTGCGCCGCCGCCTGGCCGCGCTCGACGGACGGCCGCACCTGGTGTTCTTCCTGCACGACGAGGTCATCGTGCACACCCCCCAGGAGCTGGCCCCCGCCGTGGAGGATGCCGTCGCGGAGTCCGCGGAGGAGGCCCGGCGCCTGCTCTTCGGCCCGACGCCGGTGCCCTTCCCGCTGCACACCCATGTCGTCGAGTGCTACGCGGACGCCAAATGAGCGGCGCGCGGTCAGTCCGTCACGAGCAGGACCTCCAGGGTGCGCGGCCCGTGCACGCCCTCCACCCGGTCCAGTTCGATGTCGCTGGTGGCAGAGGGTCCGGAGATCCACGTCAACGGCCGGACGGGATCCAGCCGTTCCAGCGCCTGCGGCACCGAGTCCACGACCTGCTCCGGGACGCGCACGACGACGACGTGGTGGTCCGGGACGAGCGTGATCCTGCGCCGCCCCTGGTCGGGCCCGGCGTCCAGCACGATGGTGCCGGTCTCCGCGATCGCCACCGCGCAACCGGTGACGACGCTGTCGACAGCGTCCAGTTCGCGCGCTGTCAGCGCCGCGGAATCGGCCACCCGTTCCACGTCCTGCACCGCCGAGAGCCACTGCTCCGGAAGGCCGGGCGGGACGACGACCCGGCGGGCGCCGTGCGCGGCCAGCAGGCCGGCGAGGCGGCCGGGCAGCTCCTCGGCGGTGGCGCGGTGGACGATGGCACGGTAGTCGGCGAGGTTCTCGGCCAGCAGATCGGCGGTCTGCGCGGCGTCCCGCCGTCCGTGGACGCGCAGATAGTCACGGTCCACCGCGCCGCGCGCCGGTGCCGTCCCGTGGGGCGCGTCGGCGAGGGCGCGGCGGATCCGCCCCAGGACCTGGTCACGGGTGCTCACTTGGTGCCCTCCCTGCTCTCGGTGCTGCCGCTGCCGCTGCCGGCGGCGCCCGGCCCCCGGGTGCGCCGCCACCAGTCGCGGAAGGACTCCGCCGGCACCGACGGGACGTCCCGGGTGTCGGTCCACGCCTTCCCGGGCCCCGGCAGCCGGCTCGGGTGGAACCTGCGGGTCCGCGACGCCAGCCGCTGACCGGCGCGCAGCGCGGCCGGGTGGTCCAGCGTCCAGCGCGCCGCGCGCATGGCCGCCCGCTCGGCCGCGTGGCCCTTGGCGGGCCTGAGCGTCACCTTGTTGCCCGCCCGGGTCACCTCGCCACCCTGCACGACGCGTTCCCGCAGGTGGACCAGGACCTCCGGGATGTCGATGGCGACCGGGCACACCTCGTAGCAGGCGCCGCAGAGGGACGAGGCGTACGGGAGCGAGGCGTCGATCGCGGTGTCCATGCCGCGGAGCTGCGGGGTGAGGATGGCGCCGATCGGCCCGGGGTAGGCGGACCCGTACGCATGCCCGCCGGCCCGCTCGTACACGGGGCAGACGTTGAGGCAGGCCGAGCAGCGGATGCAGCGCAGCGCCTGCCGGCCCACCTCGTCGGCGAGGGTGTCGGTGCGGCCGTTGTCGACCAGGACGAGGTGGAAGGTGCGCGGTCCGTCCTCGTCGGTGGTCCCGGTCCAGGTGCTCGTGTACGGGTTCATCCGCTCGGCCGTGGAGGAGCGGGGCAGGAGCTGCAGGAAGACCTCGAGGTCCCGCCAGCTCGGCAGCACCTTCTCGATGCCGACCACCGAGATCAGGGTCTCGGGGAGCGTCAGGCACATGCGGCCGTTGCCCTCGGACTCCACCACGACCAGGGTGCCGGTCTCGGCGATCATGAAGTTGGCGCCCGAGATGCCGACCTTGGCGCGCAGGAACTTCTCCCGCAGGTGGAGCCGTGCGGCCTCGGCCAGTTCGGCGGGGGAGTCGGAGAGCCCCTCGGGCGCCGGACGGCCCCAGCGGCCCATGGCCTCGTTGAAGATGTCCCGGATCTCGGAGCGGTTGCGGTGGATCGCGGGCACCAGGATGTGGCTCGGCCGGTCGTCGCCGAGCTGCACGATCAGCTCGGCCAGGTCCGTCTCGTAGGCGGAGATCCCGGCCTCGGCGAGCGCCTCGTTGAGACCGATCTCCTGGGTCGCCATGGACTTGACCTTGACGACCTCGGTCTCACCGGTGGCTCGTACCAGGTCCGTCACGATGCGGTTGGCCTCGTCCGCGTCGACGGCCCAGTGGACGGTGCCCCCCGCGGCGGTGACCGCCTCCTCCAACCGCACCAGGTAGTGGTCGAGATGGCGCAGCACGTCGTCCTTGATCTGCTTGCCCGCCGCCCGCAGTTGCTGCCAGTCGTCGAGTTCGGCGACGGCGCGGGCCCGCTTGTCCCGGATGGTGTGGGTGGCGTGCCGCAGGTTGCCGCGCAGGGTCGTATTGCGCACGGCCTCGCCGGCGGCGACGGGGAAGGCGGGCATGCCCAGGTAGGTGCCGCTCATCGGATGCCTCCGTAGGGCTGCTCCTCGGTCGACGCGAGGATCTCGGCGAGGTGGACCGGCCGGACCTCGGAGCCGAGCCGGGCGAGGGTACCGCCGATGTGCATCAGGCAGGAGTTGTCCACCGTGCACACGGCGCGCGCGCCGGTGGAGGTGATGTTGCGGGCCTTGTCCGCGCCCATCGCCGCGGAGACGGCCGCGTTCTTGACGGCGAAGGTGCCGCCGAATCCGCAGCATTCCTCGGCGCCCGGCAGCTCGACCAGCTCCAGCCCCTTCACATGGCTGAGCAGCTCCACCGGGCGGCGGCCCAGCCCCAGCATCCTCAGGCCATGACAGGTCGGATGATAGGTGACGGGATAGGGGAAGTAGGCTCCGACGTCCGTCACCTTGAGCACGTCGGTGAGGAACTCGGTCAGTTCGTAGGTGCGGGGCACGACGGACGCGGCGACGGCGGCGAGACCCTCCCCGCGCCCCTCCGCGCGGGCCCGGTCGCCGATGCGGGGGTAGTTGTCCCGCACCATCGCGGCGCAGGAACCGGACGGGGTGACGATGTAGTCGTACCCCTCGAAAGCCTTGGCGTACCGCGTGACCAGGGGCTCCGTCTCGTGCCGGTAGCCGGTGTTGAACTGCGGCTGGCCGCAGCAGGTCTGCGCGGCGGGGAAGTCCACGGTCACCCCCAGCCGCTCCAGCAGGGTCACGACGGCCTTCCCCGTCTCGGGGTACAGCGTGTCGTTCACGCAAGTGACGAACAGTGCTACGCGCATGCGGCCTCCTCACGGTCGGCACGGCCACCCGTGGGCTCATACTGCCGTATACGCCCCACACTATGGGGCAGAGATCGGATGTCTGCGCGCCGCAGAAGGTGCCATTGACGAGCCATGTCGGGGTGTCCTAACGTCCCTGCCATCGATTGAAACCTTTCATATCAGACCCGAGAGGCCAGGGCCGACCGTGCAGCGCGTCTGTTTCCTGTTGAAGGTCCGCAAGGACCGTCTCGCCGAGTACCGCGAGCGTCACGCCGCCGTCTGGCCCCAGATGCTGGACGCCCTCTCCGCCACCGGCTGGCACAACTACTCGCTCTTCCTGCGTGAGGACGGCCTGCTCGTCGGCTACCTCGAGACCGAGGACTTCGCCGCCGCACAGGAGGCGATGGCGGCGACCGACGTCAACGCCCGCTGGCAGGCGGAGATGGCGGACTTCTTCGAGGCGCTGGACGGGGCCCGGCCCGACGAGGCCATGCGGCCGCTCACGGAGGTCTTCCACCTGGCATGACGCCGCAGCAGTAGCCCGCGCGACGATCCGCCCCGCCCCGGAGGCCACCACTGCCGTTCCGCCGCTGCCGTTCGGTCGGCCGGACAGAGTGGGCGCCGACGCCGTCACGAATGCGTAGCATGAACCCGCGGCCTGCGGCGGGCCGGCGGCAGGAGGTAGGGCGGAGCTCGTGACACGCATGGTGGGGATCAAGGACGTCGCCCGGCAGGCGGGCGTTTCGGTCGGCACGGTGTCGAACGTGATCAACCGGCCCGACATGGTCTCCGAGGACACGCGTGCCCGCGTGCTGTCGGTCATCGAGCAACTGGGCTACGTGCGCAGTGAGTCCGCCCGGCAGCTGAGGGCGGGCCGCAGCAGGATCATCGCGCTGCTCGTGCTCGACATGGCCAACCCCTTCTTCGTGGACGTCGCCTCCGGCGCCGAGCGGGCCGCCCGTGAGACCGGGCTCGGAGTGATGCTCTGCAACAGCGGCGAGAGCCCTTCGGAGGAGGCCGACTACCTCGGGCTCTTCGCCGAGCAGCGGGTGCGCGGTGTCCTGGTGACGCCCGCGGACACCAGCGGCCGGAACATCGCCTCCTTCCGGCGCCACGGCATCCCCTTCGTCTTCGTGGACCGCGTCGTGCCGAGCGCCGAGGCCTGCTCGGTGTCCGTGGACGACATCGAGGGCGGCCGCCTCGCGGTCGACCACCTCATCGAACGCGGCCACGAACGCATCGTGTACGTCAGCGGTCCGATGCACCTCGCCCAGTGCCAGGACCGGCGCACCGGCGCCCTGGACGCGCTCGCCGCCGCCGGGCTCCCCGCCGGGTCCCTGGCGCACATCGAGGCGGAGCGTCTGGACGTCCCCTCCGGACGCGACGCCGGCGCCCGGCTCCTGGGGATGGCCAACCGCCCGACCGCCGTCTTCTGTGCCAACGACCTGCTCGCGCTGGGCGTGCTGCAGGCGCTGTACGCGGCGGGCATCGCGGTGCCCGAGGAGATCGCGCTGGTCGGTTACGACGACATCGAGTTCGCGGCGGCGGCCGCGGTGCCGCTGACGTCCGTGCGGCAGCCCGCCTACCGGATGGGCCGCGCGGCCGCCGATCTGCTCATCGAGGAGACCGGGGACGCGGCCGAGGAGCACGAGCACCGGCGCATCGTCTTCCAGCCCGAACTCGTCGTCCGGGGCTCCACCCTCGGCAAGAGCGGCCGCGCCGCCCGCTGAGCCCTCCGGGGGTGCCGGGCCCCGACGGCTTCGGTGGTCTTCGGCCGGCCGTCAGCCGGCCGCGGCCACCGGTTCCGGCGTCCGGGCCGCGTCCGGGGCGCGGTCCCGTCCCCGCAGGTAGGCGCGGATCTCGCGGGCCGCGCTGCGGCCGGCCCGGTTGGCGCCGATCGTGCTCGCGGAGGGGCCGTAGCCGATGAGGTGGACGCGTGGGTCGGCCGCGACCTGGGTGAGCCCCTCCAGGCGGATGCCGCCGCCGGGCTCGCGCAGGCGCAGCGGGGCCAGGTGGTCGAGGGCGGCACGGAAGCCGGTGGCCCACAGGATGACGTCGGCGGTGACGTGGCGGCCGTCCGCCCAGGTCACGCCGTCCGGGGTGATCCGCTCGAACATGGGGAGGCGTTCGAGGATGCCGCGCTCGCGGGCGCGCTCCATCGCCTCGGTCATGGGCAGCCCCGTCACGCTGACGACGCTCTGGGGCGGAAGGCCGTGCTTGACGCGTTCCTCGACCAGCGCGACCGCGGCCCGCCCCTGATCCTCCCCGAAGGGGCCGGTGCGGTAGGCGGGCGGCCGCCGGGTCACCCAGGTCGTCGCGGCCGCGCCACCCGGCTCGTGGAGCTCCATGAGCAGCTGTACGGCCGAGGTGCCGCCGCCGACCACGATCACGTGCTTCCCGGCGAACTCCTCGCGCCCGCGGTACCCCGCCGTGTGCAGCTGGCGGCCGCGGAAGGCCTCCTGGCCCGGGTAGCGGGGGACGAAGGGCCGGTCCCAGGTCCCGGTGGCGTTGACCAGCGCGCGGGCAGCCCACGTGCCGGCGTCGGACTCGACCAGCAGGCGCCCGTCCGGGCCCTCGCGGACCGTGGAGACGTCGACCGGGCGGTGCACCCGCAGGTCGAAGGTGCGCTCGTAGCGGTCGAAGTACTCGGCGACGACCTCGGCGGACGGCCGGTCGGGGTCGGCGCCCTCCAGCTCCATGCCGGGCAGCGAGTGCACCCCGTGCGCCCTGCCGTACGTCAGCGTCGGCCAGCGGAACTGCCAGGCGCCGCCGGGGCCGGGGGAGTGGTCGAGGACGACGAAGTCCTCGTTCGGCCGCATCCCGTTCCGTCGCAGGAAGTACGCGCCCGAGAGCCCGGCCTGCCCGGCCCCGATGACGGCGACGTCCACATCCACATGGTTCACGTTTCCACCAACTACGGGCGTTCGTGGAAGCTTCCCGCGGACACCTCGCGCCGCAGCCGGGCCACCCGCGCGGCGGCCTCCTCCAGGCGGGACAGCGGCAGGTCGCCGTCGGCGACCGCGCGGGTGGCCGCGGTCCGGATGGCCTCCAGGACGCCCGCCCCGCAACGGGGCCCGAGCTGCAGCAGGTCCACGCCCGAGAGCCAGGCCAGGACGGCCGCGCCCGGTACGCCCCAGCCCTCCACGACCTCGTCGGTGTCCAGCGGTTCGCTGATCACGACCGCGCCGTCGCCGAACTCGTCCCGCAGCAGTTCGGTGACCGCGGGCCCGCTGAGCGCGGCCGGGACGTCGACGGTGACCGCCCCGGCCCGCTCCAGGCCGCGCCGGAGCCATTCCGGCGGTCTGCGGGTCCGGCCGACGGGCAGCAGGCAGACGTCGACCAGCGCGGCGACGCGGTGCGGTGCGTACACGTGGGGGTCCCCCTCTGGCGCTCGGGCGGGCGCTGCCGACCCTATCCCGAGGGACGGCAAGTGGTCCAGACCAATCGGAGGGCGGCCGCCCGGATCAGGACAGCCGCCCCCCGTCGCACGGGGACCGTCAGCGCCCTCCGGAGAGCAGCAGCGGCGCCCCACCCGGCGCGGACGCGGGCCGGCCGTTCGCCGCCCGCACTCCCGGGAGGGGTGCGGTGGGTGCCCTCTCGAGCAGCCCCCGTGCGGCCAGTTCGGGCATGACGCCCTCGCCGAACCAGTACGCCTCCTCCAGGTGCGGGTAGCCCGACAGCACGAAGTGGTCGATCCCCAGGGCGTGGTACTCCTCGATCCGGTCGGCGACCTCCGCGTGGCTGCCGACCAGCGCCGTCCCGGCCCCGCCGCGCACCAGGCCCACCCCGGCCCACAGGTTCGGCGAGATCTCGAGCCCGTCGCGCGAGCCGCCGTGCAGCGCCAGCATCCGCTGCTGGCCCACCGACTCGCTGCGCCCCAGCGCCTCCTGCGCGGCGGCGACCGTGTCCTCGTCGAGGTCGTCCAGCAGCCGCTCCGCCGTGGCCCACGCCTCCCTGGCTGAGTCGCGGGAGATTACGTGCAGGCGGATGCCGAAGCGCACCGTGCGCCCCTCCGCCTCGGCCAGAGCGCGGATCCAGTCGGTCTTCGCCTTCACCTGCTCCGGCGGCTCGCCCCAGGTCAGGTAGACGTCCGCGTGCCGGGCGGCGACGGGCCCGGCCGCCGGTGAGGAGCCGCCGAAGAAGACCTGCGGCACCGGGTCCGGCGGCAGCGCGGTCAGTCCGCCCTCCACCCGGTAGTGCTCTCCGTCGAAGTCGAAGGGCCGGCCGCCCCACACCCCGCGCACCACCGACAGGAACTCGTCGGTGCGCGCGTAGCGGGCGTCGTGGTCCAGGTGGTCGCCGAAGCGCCGCTGTTCGGTGGAGTCCCCGCCGGTGACGACGTTGAGCAGCAGCCGGCCCCGGGTGATCCGCTGGTAGGTCGCCGCCATCTGCGCCGCCAGAACCGGTGAGACGACCCCCGGCCGGAAGGCGACCAGGAACTTCAGCCGTTCGGTGTGCTGCGACAGCGCGACGGTGGTCAGCCAGGCGTCCTCGCACCAGGTGCCGGTGGGCGTCAGCACGGCCTCGAAGCCGAGCTGGTCGGCCGCCCGCGCGATCTGCGCCAGGTAGTCGATGTCGGGCGCCCGCACCCCGGAGACCGGGGTGACGCGGGAGCGCTTGACGCCGCCGTCGGTGTAGGCGTGCCGGTCCACCAGGGTGCGGCCGTCGCCTCCGGTGGGCAGGAACCAGTGCAGGTGCACGGACATGTGCGGCCCTCTCAGTAGGTGCGTGCGGCGGTGGTCGAGGCGGGCAGGTCGCCGTTGAAGCGGCGGTCGACGAAGTCGGAGAAGTCGACGTGCCGCGGGATGAGCCCGAGCTTCGCGAAGGTGTCGGCGATCTCCTGCTCTGAGGCGACGGCCGCGTCGTCGACCGCCACCGAGACCCGGGTGCCGTTGCTGCGCTTCACCGAGTCCAGGGCCACCTCGTACGGCAGCCCGGTCTCCTTGGCCCACACCTTGGCCCACTCCTCGGGGTGCTCGTAGACCCAGTCCTGGGCGCGCCGCAGACGCTCCAGGTAGTCGCCGATGGCGGCGGACTTCGCCTTGTCCGCGAGCGCGCCGGGTGCGGCGACCTGGAAGGCGAGGCCGTTGACGCGCCCCGTACCGGTGGTCAGCACCCGCGCGCCGTTGGCGCGCAGCACCTGGGAGGTGTACGGGTCCCAGATCGCCCAGGCGTCGACCTTGCCGCCGCTGAAGGCGGCCAGGGCGTCGGCGGGCTGCAGATAGCTGACGTCGACGTCGTCGAGCGCCAGCCCGGCGGACTGCAGCGAGGCGATCAGCTGGTAGTGCGCGGAACTGCCCTGGGCGACGGCGATGCGCTTGCCCTTGAGGTCGGCGGGCCGCTTCAGCGCCGAGCCCTTCGGGACGACGATGGCCTCGCCCTCGGAGGAGCCGTGCGAGGCCGCCACCACCGTGATCCTCGACCCGGAGCCCGCGGCGAAGACCGGCGGGGTGTTGCCCACCCCGCCGATGTCCACCGCCCTGGCGTTGACGGCCTCCAGCAGTGGTGGCCCGGAGGCGAAGGTCGACCACTTGATGCGGTACGTGAGGTGGTCGAGCTCGCCCGCCGCGCGCAGGACGGCTTCGGAACCGCCCTTCTGGTCGCCGACGTTCAAGGTGACCGAGCCCTTGCCGTCGGTGCCGTCACCGGCGCCGCCCACGGTGCTGTCGGCGGAAGAGACGCCGCAGGCGGAGAGCAGGAGGGTGAGCGGGAGCAGCAGGGCGGGGGCGATGCGCCGGGTTGTCTTCATGGTGGGTCCGTCGTCCTTCTCGTGAGGGTGGGTCAGGCGGCTTCGGCGGCCGTCGGAGCGTCGACGCCGAGTTCGGCCAGCAGAAGGGAGCGCAGGGCGGTGAAACCGGGGTCGCCGACGTCGCGCGGACGGGGCAGCGCGACCGGGGTGTCGTGGGCGATGACCCCGTCCCGCATGACCAGGGCCCGGTCGGCGAGGAGGAGGGCCTCGTCCACGTCGTGCGTGACGAGCAGCACCGCGCAGCCTCGGCGCTGCCACAGCTGGGCGACGAGGCGCTGCGCCTTGATGCGGGTCAGCGCGTCCAGCGCGCCGAACGGCTCGTCGAGCAGCAGCAGATCGGGTTCGCGCACCAGCGCCCGGGCGAGCGAGGCACGCTGGGCCTCACCGCCCGACAGCGTCTTGGGCCAGGCGCCGGACCGCTGCCGCAGCCCGACTTCCTCCAGCGCGGCCTCTGCCAGCGCCCGTTCGGGCCGTCCCGGCAGGCCGAGCAGGACGTTGCGCCACACCCGCTTCCACGGCATCAGGCGCGGCGCCTGGAAGGCGACGGCACGCCTGTCCGGCACCAGCACGGTGCCCTCGATCTCCCGGTCGAGCCCGGCCAGGACGCGCAGCAGTGTGCTCTTGCCGCAGCCGCTGCGGCCGAGCAGGGCGGTGAACTCGCCGGGCCGCAGGGTGAGGTCGAGGCCGTCGATGACGGGCCGGCCGCCGAAGGAGCGGGTCAGCCCCGCCACGCGCACGGCCGCGGCGGCGTCGGCTCCGCCGGCTCCGGCGGCGTCGTTGCTCACTGGCCGGTGAAGGTCGGTCGCCATTGCAGCAGCAGCCTTTCGAGGGAGCGGACGACGATGTCGGCGGTGAGGCCGAGGAAGGCGTAGACGACGAGGCAGACCACGATCACGTCGGTCCGCAGGAAGTCCCGCGCCTGCGTCATCAGGAAACCGATGCCGTCGGAGGCGTTGATCTGCTCCCCGAAGACCAGCGCGAGCCACGCGGTCGCGAGCGAGTAGCGCAGCCCCGTCATCGCGCCGGGCAGCGCGCCCGGCAGCACGACGTGCCGGACCAGCCCCCAGCGCGACAGGCCGAGCGAGGTGCCCGCCTCGATCAGTTGCTCGTCGACGCCGCGGATCCCCGCGTAGACGTTGAGGTAGAGGTGGAAGGCGACGCCGAGCGCGATGAGGGTGACCTTCGGTGCCTCGCCGATGCCGAGCCAGATGATGAACAGCGGGATCAGGCCGACGAACGGCACCGCGCGCAGCATCTGCACGCTGGCGTCGACCAGGTCCTCGCCCAAGCGGGACAGCCCTGACAGCAGGGCCAGGGCGATGCCGGCCGCACCGCCGAGGAGCAGCCCGATCACCACGCGCTGCAGCGACACCGCCATGGCGGAGGTCAGCTGACCGCTCGTCACGAGGTCGGCCGCCGTGCCGGCGATGGTGCCCGGCGAGGCCAGGACGTCCGGCCGCAGCACACCGGTCGTGCTGAGCGACTGCCACACCGCGAGCAGGAGCAGCGGCCCCGTGGTCCGCCGCAGCCAGCGGGGCAGTGAGCGGCGGCGGGCGGAGACGGGTACCACGGGGCGCAGTTCGGGAGCGGTCGTGGAAGGGACGACGGAAGGGGCGGCGTCAGGAGGGACGTCGGCTGACATGGCGGAAATGTCCGGTGGCGCTTTGCTGATGCTCATGGGAAGGCTCCACGTCGGGGAGGCGGTGAGCGGGCGCGCACGCCCCCGCGTCCGCGAAACCGGTCAGGCGCAGGCGCAGGCGCTGGCGCTACGACTCGTCACGGGAACGCGGACGGGGCGGTGCGGGGAGGGCCCGAAAAGGCGCACGGAAACGGCGTGCGGGAAAGGCACACCAAGAGGTGGGGAAGCGTCAGCAGCCGCGGCGACAGGCGGCGGAGGCCACCCGCAACAGGTCGATGTGACCGCGCGTGGTGAGCAGAACGGGACGCGACATGTCCACGACGGTAGCCATGCCGTCCACATGGCGTCAACGGCGTCTCGACCCTCGGAACGCCCGCGCCACCCCCGCCACGCGGCGGGCTCCCGGGTGGGCCACCATGGTCACATGGCCGACGCTTTCTCCACCCGCACCCTCGACGTCACCACCGGCAGCCGGGAGACGGTCCACGACCTGACCGGCGCCTGCGCCGACTTCCTCGACGACGTCGCCCACGGACGCGACGGGCTGCTCAACGTGTTCGTCCCGCACGCCACCGCCGGGATCGCCGTCATCGAGACCGGCGCGGGCAGCGACGACGACCTGCTGGCCGCGCTCCACGACCTGCTCCCCGCCGACGACCGCTGGCGCCACCGCCACGGCAGCCCCGGCCACGGCCGCGACCACGTGCTGCCCGCCATCGTCCCGCCGCACGCCACGCTCCCGGTGATCGGCGGCCGGTTGGAGCTCGGCACCTGGCAGTCCGTCGTCCTGGTCGACACCAACCGCGACAACCCACGGCGCCAGGTCCGGCTGAGCTTCCTGGCGTGAGCCGCTCCAGCGCTCCGCTCCGGGTTACGGGGTGAGTTGTCGCTGCAGCTCCGCATGGCGGAACTCGTAGGCCTGGCCTGACCGGCGGAGTACCCCGTGGTGCATGTGCGCGTCCTTCAGGAACCGCGAAAGCCTCCAGGGAAGGCGCCCCCGTACAGCGAGGCAGGAGCGCACCACCATCGCGGGCGCCCAGATGGTGAACACATAGGCGATGCCTTCACCCGTCCTGCCCAGGACCGTCAGGCGCGCTCCGAGCTCCACTGCGTCCTCGGAGCCGGAGACCGTACCGGCTGCCACGCCTGACATGATGCCGACACCCGCCGCGGTCCAGAGCCAGGCGGTGCGGTCGCTTCCGGGGGCGGTGACGGCGGCGGCCGCGAGAGCGGCCATGGTCCCGGTGAACAGCGCCGTCGTACTGCCGATGACGGCGCCTACGAGCCGCGTCGACACGGCGTCCTCCAGGTACCACCAGGCCCGGTCTGGTGCGTGGCCCCCGTGCGGGGTGAGCCGCTGGGCGAGAAAGGCGAGCCACTTTCTGACCTTCGTCAGTTGTCTTGGGTGGCGCGTCCACAGGCAGCGTTGCGAACGGTCGCGGTGCGGGCGGTACAACGTGGGGATCAGCTCGGCCAGCAGGTGCCGTTCGACCTGCTGACGGGACCGGCGGCACAGTTCGTCAGGACCTCGACCGGCGCCGTCGAGGTCGTCGTGCTCCAGCCGGTATACGGCGACGGCGAGGCTCACCATGAGCGGGGACCTGAACGCCCCGTTCACGCCGGAACCGTCGTGGTCCATCTCCACCAGCACGCTGCGCCAGCGGTCCTCTGCGGCAGCTTCCCCGCCCGCTGCGTCGGTCAGGTACTTCTTCACGTCACCCAAGGCCACAGGGCCCAGCTCGATGCCCGCTGCCCCCCTGAGCCGCACCGGGTTGCGGGTCGTGGGCCCGACGGTCTCCCGGTACTCCGTGGTGCGGCTGGTCAGTACGACACCGGCGAAGAAGTCCAGGTCGTCGTTGATCCGCGTGATCGCCGTGCGTCGCCGGGACTCCGGGATCTCGTCGAGGCCGTCGAGCAGGAGCATGACCCTGCGTTCGTCGACCAGTTGCCGTGCGCAGCTCTGTGAGCCCGCCGCTCCGCCGTACGGGCGCTTGAGATCGGAGAACTGCTCGCCGATCTGGTCGACCACCCAGTCCAGGAATCGCCCGTCCCTGCCGGACCAGTCGGCAAGCGGCAGCAGCACGGGCACTTGCTCCCCGGATCCGCCCCGATCTGCTGTCAGCCGCAGTGCCAACCTGATGAGCAGCGTGGTCTTGCCCGCTCCCTTGTCGCCCAGGACGACCAGACGCCTCGTCGGAATCCCGGCGAGGATGTCGGCGACCTGGTTGCCGGTGCCGCACAGCCTGGTCGCGTGGGGACTCTCCGAACTCGCCGGCCGGCGCCATTCCGCGGCCTCCCGCGCGATCCGGTCCCAGTCCGTCACCAAGTGCTCGTCAGCGGCATCCCATGGCACCGGTAGCGGAACGGGGTCGATGAGGCCCCGCCGGTGGGCCTCATCGGACCAGAATCTCCGTGTGTCTTGCGCGAGGCGTTCCGTGACCTCGTCGATCGACAGCGTGAACGCGGTGTCGGAACGGTCCCCCTGCATCGCCTTGCCCGCCATGTACAGCGCTGGGACGCCGACGATGACGGGGACTCCCACTGCTCCCACGACGGCGCTCTGGCCGGCTGCCACGTAGAGGGCCCATGCCGCCGCGATGGAGCCCAGGAACACCGCGCCGCACACAAGTCCCGTTCTGCGGTCCGGACGTCCGTATCTCCCCACGCCACCATCTTCCCCACTGGCGGCGCCCACCACCCAGGGAACCGGTCAGACGGGCCGCCCCCCGTCGCAGGCGACACGCAGATGGTGCGGTCCCAGAAGGAGACGTCCACCATCAGGATCGCCTGAACGAGGTACGAAGCGGCGGCGCACGCCGCCCGGTCGCGCTGCTCCTCGGGGGGCCCGGTGTCGTAGAAGAGCGTCTCCTCGCGATGGAGTTCGAACATGTCGGGGTGAGGAACGCGCACTGCGCGTATCCCTGGCACCGGTTGAGGTCGACGACCCGGTGCCCGGCAGGTACGCCCAGGCGACAGCGGGCCGAGACATCGTGCCGGGCGGGCAGAGCGACGTGCTCCGGGGACATGCCGTCGAGCAGCACGGCTTTCGACACGGGCGGCCGGTCGTGGGGGGCGTTCCGACTCCTCGCCGATGATCGTCAGGGGCCGCTTCACGGGGTCCGCCGCCTCCTGCTGCCGCCACGGCGGTCGGGGCGCCGGGCGAAGCCGTGCACGACCATTAACCGCAGGGTTGCCGGCGCACCATGCGGGTGCCGGGCGTCACCCGGGGAGCGCGGTCAGCCCGTCAGCCAGTCCATGACCGCCCGGGCGTCGAAGGCGTCCTGCCCTCCGCGCACCAGCAGGCCGGCGGTCGCGAAGGCGGGATCGTCGGCCTGCGCGGCCAGGTAGGGGACGGCGACGCAGCGCATGCCCGCCCGGTGCGCCGCCTCCGCGCCGGGTGGCGCGTCCTCGACGACCACGCAGTCCGCCGGGTCCACGTCGAGCCGGGCCGCCGCCTCCAGGAACACGTCCGGGGCGGGCTTGCCGCGGCCGACCTCCTCCGCCGAGACCACGGTCGTCAGGCTGGCGTCCAGCCCGGTGCCCGCCAGCACCGCCTGGATCGCCTCGCGCGACGAGCCCGAGGCCACCGCCATGGGATGCCCGGCCTTCGCCAGCAGTTCGACGAACGCGCGCATCCGCGGGAACACGTCCGTGGCCCCGCGGGCCAGCTCCAGGTAGAGCCGGTTCTTGCCGTCCAGCAGCTCCTGGACGGAGGCCGACAGGCCGTACTCCTCGCGGAGGGTCTCCAGCGTCTCCTTGGTGCCGATGCCGATGAAACGCCGGTGCTGCTCCCAGGTGAAGTCGTCCACGCCGTGCGCGGCCAGCAGCCGGCGGCCCGCCTCGAAGTAGTTGGGCTCGCTGTCCACGAGGGTGCCGTCGAGGTCGAATATCACCGCGGGGAGCGTCATGGCTCCCAGCATGCCAAGCCGGCGATCACGGCGTGCGCCCGGCCGCGGCGTCCCGGCCGACCTCCCGTACCAGCGGCAGCATCCGCTGCGGCACCCGCTCGCGCAGCGCGACCTCCGTGCGGGTGCGCACCACACCCGGCACCTGGACCAGACGCTGGATCACGTCCTCCAGGTGCGCGGCGTCCCGGGCGACCACCCGGGTGAGCAGGTCGCCGCCGCCGGTGATCGAGAACGCCTCGATGATCTCGGGTACGGCGGCCAGGGCCGCGCCCGTGGCGTCCAGATGGCCCTGGGTCACCTCCAGGTGGACGAAGGCCAGCACCCGGTACCCCAGGGCCTCGGGCGACAGCCGCGGGCCGTACCCGGTGATCACCCCGTCCCGTTCCAGCCGGTCGAGCCGCGCCTGCAGGGTCCCGCGCGCCACACCCAGGATGCGGGCGTACTCGCGGACGCTGGTGCGCGGCTGTTCCAGCAGCAGCGCCAGGATACGGGCGTCCAGCTCGTCGGCGGGCACGGGACGCTGCCTCGCACCGCTCAGAGGAGGGCGTCGATGGTGATCGGCAGTTCGCGGATGCGCTTTCCGGTGGCGTGGTACACGGCGTTGGCGATGGCGGGTGCGATGCCGACCAGGCCGACCTCGCCGACGCCCTTGGTGCCGGTCGGTGTGCCGCGGTCGGGCTCGCCGACGAAGAGCACGTCCAGCTCGGGGATGTCGGCGTTCACGGCGACGAGGTAGTCGGCGAAGGTCCCGTTGGCGATGCGGCCGGTGCGCGGGTCGGTGACCGTGTCCTCGAACAGGGCCATGCCGATCCCGCCGACCGTCCCGCCGATGATCTGGCTCCTGGCGGTCTTCTCGTTGAGGATGCGGCCGCCGTCGATCGCGGACACCACCCGGGCGACCCGGACGAGGCCGAGGTCGGCGTCGACGCGTACCTCGACGAACTTCGCGCCGTATGCCCCGGCCGGGGACATGCCGATGGCGGCCGGGTCCGGGGGCGTGCTGCTCCCGGTCGCCGTCAGCTGGGGCAGCTCGTGCCGGGAGAGGATGTCCGCGTACGACTCCCCGCGGTCCGGGCGGCCCACCAGGTGCACCCTGCCGCCGGAAGCCTCGACGTCCTCGGGGGAGGCGCCCAGCAGTGGGGAGTCGGCGTCCCCGCGCGCGAGGTCCGCGAACAGGCCCACGAGTTTGCGGCAGGCGTCGTGAACGGCGTTGCCGAGCGCGCCGGTCAGGCCGGAGCCACCCGCCATCATCGAGTCGGGCATGTCGGAGTCGCCGAGGTCGAAGCGGACCCTGTCCAGGGGCAGGCCCAGTTCCTCGGCGGACAGCTGGGCCATCACGGTGTACGTGCCGGTGCCGATGTCGGTCGCCGCGCTGCGCACGAACGCGCTGCCGTCGCGGTTGACGGTCGCCTCGGCCATGCACGGCGTCGCGAAGTACGGGAACATCGCGCTCGCCATTCCGTAGCCGACGAGCCAGTTGCCGTCGCGCATGGACCGCGGCTCCGGGTTCCGGTCGGCCCAGCCGAAGCGCCGCGCGCCGGCCTCGTAGCACTCCAGGATCGCCTTCCCGGACCAGGGAAGCCCGTTGCGCGGGTCGACCTCGGTGTGGTTGCGGATCCGCAGCTCCAGCGGGTCCATGCGCAGGGTGTACGCCAATTCGTCGAGGGCCGATTCCAGCGCGAAGCTGCCCTGCGCCTCGGCCGGGGCGCGCATCGACGTCGGTACGGCGATGTTGAGCTTGGCCTGCTGGTCCCGGGTGATCACGTTCGGGCACCGGTAGGCGAACGAGGTCCCGTGGGAGAACGGCTCGAAGTCGTTGTCCTCCATGCTCAGCGAGCTGAGGCTGCGGTGGTCGAGGGCGACCAGGTCGCCGTCGCGCGTGGCGCCCATGCTGAGCCACTGCACACCGCTGGGACGGTGCCCCACGGAGGTGAACATCTGCGGCCGGGTCAGCACGAGCTTGACCGGGCGCTTGGTCGACCGGGCGGCCATGGCGGTGAGGATCACGTGCGGCCACGCCCGCAGCCCGGCGCCGAAGCCGCCGCCGACGTAGGGCACCAGCACCCGAACCGAACTCTCGGGGATGCCGAAGACCATGGACAAGGTGGTGCGCACCATCGACGGCCACTGGCTGGTGTCGTGGACGGTGAGGGTGTCCTCCTCCCACACGGCCAGCGTGGCGAACAGCCCGAGCGGGTTGTTGGTGTTGTCCGCCGTGAGGTAGGTGCCGCGCACGATGACGTCGGCGGCCTCCAGGGCGGCGGCCACGTCGCCGCGCGAGTGGTCCATCTTCCACGGGTCGACCACATGCTGCGCCCTCGGGTCCTGCAGGTCCAGCAGCGGCTCACCGGCCTCGTACTCGGCGTGCACCAGCCGCGCCGCGGCGGCGGCCTGCTCCGGCGTCTCGGCCACCACGAAGGCGATGTGCTGCCCGTGGTGCATGATCCGGTCGTTGCGCAGGGGGGCGGGCGGCGACTGACCGAGCACCGTCGTGGGGCCGGTGCCGACCTGCGGGGCGTTCTCGTGGGTGAGCACCGCGATCACGCCGGGCGAGCGTTCGGCCTCCTCGGTGTCCATGCGGACGATCCGGCCCGCGGCGATGGTGCTCTGCACCAGGGCGCCGTAGGCCTGGCCGTGGACGTTGAAGTCCATCGGGTAGGGGGCGGCGCCGGTGACCTTGCGCGGTCCGTCGACCCGGTTGACGCCCGCACCGACCAACGGCCTGCTCTCGACCGTGCTCATGCCGTCACTCCTGACACTGTCTGCAGCTCGCGGACGAGGGTCCGGCGGGCCAACGGCACCTTGAACGCCGTGCCGGGCACGGTCCAGGCGTCGCGCATCGTCGCCTCGGACGCGTCCAGGAAGGTCGCCGACGTGGCCGGAGCGCCCGTCAGCACGTGCTCGGCCTCGTAGGCCCGCCAGGGTTTCGAGCCCACCCCGCCCAGCCCGACCCGGGCCTGACGGATCGTGCCGTCCTCCACGACGAGCACCACCGCGGCCGAGGTCAGGGCGAACTCGTACGACATCCGGTCGCGGACCTTGAGGTAACCCGAGCGGGCGGACGGCGGCGGGAGCGGGATCTCGACCTCGGTGATCAGCTCGGCGTGCTCCAGGACGTTCTCCCGTTCCGGACCCTCGTCGGCCGTGACGTAGAACTCCGTGAGGGGGACGCTGCGCCGGCCCGACAGCCCCTGGACGTGCACGACCGCGTCGAGCGCCACCAGGGCGACGGCGAGGTCGGAGGCGTGCAGCGCGATGCAGTTCTCGTTCACGCCGAGCACCGCGTGCATCCTGGCCGCGCCCTGCACGGCCGCGCAGCCCGTGCCCGGTGCGCGCTTGTTGCACTCGAGCACCATGGGGTCGCGGAAGTAGCGGCAGCGGGTGCGCTGCAGCAGGTTGCCGCCGATGGTGGCCATGTTCCGCAGCTGCACCGAGGCGCCCATCAGGAGGGCTTCGCGCACCACGGGCAGCCGCTCGGCGACCGTGGCGTCGGCGGCCAGCTCCTCCATCGTGGCCAGCGCCCCGACGTGGAGCGACTCGCCGCGCCGCTCGATGCCGTGCAGCGGGAGCCGGGTGATGTCGATCAGCGTCGGCGGCTCCAGGACCCCGTCCTTCATCAGGTCCAGCTGGGTCGTGCCGCCCGCGAGGCAGGAGGCCGCCGGGTCCTCCGCCAGCAGCCGTACGACCTCCTGGGCGTCGGTCGCCCGCACGTACTCAAAGGTGCGCATCGTAACCTCCCCCGGACGCCGCTTCGCGGATCGCGGCCACGATGTTGGGATAGGCACCGCAGCGGCACAGGTTGCCGCTCATGAACTCCCGGATCTCCTCGTCGGAGCCGGTCCTGCCCTCGGTCATCAGCGCCACCGCGGACATGATCTGGCCGGGGGTGCAGAAGCCGCACTGGAAGCCGTCGTGGTCCATGAAGGCCCGCTGTACCGGGTGCGGTCCGTCCGCGCCGCCGACGCCCTCGATGGTGGTGATCGCCCGGCCCTCGGCCTGGGCGGCCAGTGTCAGGCAGGACAGCACTCTCCTGCCGTCGAGATGGACCGTGCACGCGCCGCAGGCTCCCTGGTCACAGCCCTTCTTCGTGCCCGTCAGGCCCAGCCGGTCGCGCAGCGCGTCCAGCAGTGTGACCCGGGTGTCCAGGCGAAGGGTGTACGACCGGCCGTTGACGTCGAGTGTCACGACCCGCTCGATGGTTCCGGGACGGTCCACGTCCCGCTCGCTCGCCACGTCCCTCATCGCGTCCTCCTCCGGACGGGTCGGGTACGACTCGAGCCCCTCCTGGGGCGGATCCGGTGAGTTGGTTCGTCAGGCGCCGTTAAAAGGCGGGATCGACTTTTCGCGTCAATACGTCCGCCTTTCACATCAATATACGCCGAATGGGCGTTTCGGCATGAGCCAGTGGTCCGGCCCCGCCCTGGCCGCGCGATCGACGGCCGGGCCAATGGCCCAGTGGAACGGGGCTCGCTTGAGCCAAGGGCCCTGAGGATGTTTTCCTGGAGGCGACGCTGGCGTTGCGGGAGGTACGAGGCCCCGCAGCGCCTTTTCCATGCGCGGACACGCACCGCGGCACGAACGAGGGGCAGGGCGGGCACGTGGTGGGGCGCATGTTCATCGCACCGGACCCGGGACGCGCACGGCTGCGCAGCGCCTCGCGCGCGGTCCTGGGCATCGCGGGGGCGGTCGCCGCCGTGGCGGCGGCCGGGCTGCCGCTGCCCGCCGCCGTGGTCGGCGGTCTGGCCGCGCTGCTGGCGCTGTTCGTCGTCACCGACCCCGGGCCGGCCCGGCAGGCCGCGACGACCGCGCTGATGCCCGCGGTGGGCTTCCCCGTCCTCGCGCTGGCCGCCTGGCTGCATCCGTACCCGGGCGCACGGGACGCGGCCTTCCTCGCGGTGGTCTTCGCCGGGGTCTACGCCCGGCGCTGGGGGGCGCGCGGGCACGCCCTGGGCGTCTTCGCGTTCATGATGTTCTTCATCGCCCAGTTCCTGCGGGCCGGTCCTGGACTGCTGCCGGAGCTGTACGGGGCCGTGGGCCTCGGGCTGGGCTGCGCGGCCCTCGTCCGCTTCGGCCTGTGGTGCTACGAGCGGGGGGCCGTCCCGGCGCCCGCCGTCGTCCTGCCCCAGTCCCGGGGATTGCGCCGTCCGACGACCCGGCAGGCGTTCCAGGCGGTGCTCGCGGGCGGGATCGCGGTGGCGGTGGGCCAGGCGCTGTCCGAGGACCGCTGGTACTGGGCGGTCGGCACCGCCTGGTGGATCTTCGTGAACACCGCCTCGCGGGGCGAGACCCTCGTGCGGGGCTTCCGCCGCGTCCTGGGCACCGTCACCGGCATCGTCGCCGGGCTCGCGGTGGCGCTCCCGCTGCACGGGGCGCCCGCGCCGACCGCCGCACTGGTCGCCGTCTGCGTCTTCGGGATCTTCTACACCGCCCCGGTCTCGTACAGCTGGATGATGTTCTTCGTGACGGTGATGGCGGGGCTGCTCTACGGCCTGCTCGGCATCCTCCACCCCGGGCTGCTGGCGCTGCGGCTGGGGGAGACCGCCGTCGGCGCCCTGGGCGCGGCCGTCGCGGTCCTGGTGGTGCTGCCGGTGACCACGCACGCGGCGACCGACGCCTGGATCCGCCGCGCGCTGCACGCGGTCCACGACTTCACCGGCGAGGCCGCCCGTCACCTCGCCGGCGGCCCGGGCGACGACCTGGCCCGCCACGTGGCGGACCTCGACGTCCTCCTGGAACGGGTGCGGGCCGCCGTCGCCCCGCTGGTGCACCCGCTCAGCCCGATGCGGCACCGCAAGGCCCGGGCCCGTACCGTCCTCGCCCTGCTCGACGAGTGCGCCCGTCAGGTCCGCGGCCTCGCGGAGGTCGTGGCCGACCCGTCGGCCTGCCATGACGAGCGCCTCACTGCGGCCTGCCACCGGGTCGAGATCGCCGTCCGGCGCCTGGTGCCCCCGGGTACGGCCGGGAGCGGTGCTCCGGCGCCCGGAACGGCCACCGGGGACGCCGCGGGCCCGCACCCGCACGCCGATCGGGCCCTGGAGCACCTGCGCAGCCTCGAGACGGCCCTCAGCGGGCTGACCGCCCCCCTCGGCGCCCCCGCGCGTCCCGCGCGGACCGGGGAGCCCGACTGACGCGCGCGGCAGGGGCGCGCCCCTGCCGCGCGCAGGCCCATCGGCGGCGCCGGGCGTGCGTGCCGGGTTCGTGTGCGCCCCCGGGCGGATCGGGACCGGTCACGGTCGCCAGGTGACCGGATTGCGTCCAACCTGCGTCGTGATGTGTCAATTCACCTGATTCTGAGCCCTGTTCGGCGCGGCGTGCCAGGATGACTGACTCCGGACAAGCGGTGAGACCGAATCCAGTCTCGTGCCGTATCCGCGGACCGTGGGGCAAACGGTTCGCGCAGGGCGGTCTTGGGGGTGCCAGGCGTGCTGAGATTTCTGCGCCGTACCGGGGGGAAGAACGAACGGCGTACCGGGCCGGGCCGCGTGCCGCCCCCGGCGGAGCACGCGCGGATGGACGGCCCGGAGCCGCTGGCCGGCTGTCCGGCCGGACACCCGCAGGCGGCGGAAGAGGACGCCGAGGCGCGTCCCGAGGACGCGGCGGCCTCCTGCCCCGTCGACGGCGCGGCCGGTCAGGGCGCCGCTCCGGCCGTCCTGCACAAGGACGTGGACGTCCGCGCGCTGGCCACGGACTTCCTGCGGCAGTACCACCACGAACTGCCCGGTGCCGCCGGCGACCCGCAGCAGCGGCTCGCCGCGGTGCTCGCCGAGATCGACGCGACGGGCACCTACCGGCACACCCACGAGGAGCTCGTCTTCGGTGCGCGCGTCGCCTGGCGCAACAGCAACCGCTGCATAGGGCGCCTGTACTGGAACTCCCTGCAGGTCCGTGACCGCCGCCACGTCGCCACCGCGCGCGGGGTGGCCCTGGAGGCCGCCGCCCACCTGAGGGTCGCGGCCAACGGCGGGCGGATCCGCCCGGTCATCACCGTCTTCGCCCCGGACGCGCCGGACCGCCCCGGCCCGCGGATCTGGAACGACCAGCTCATCCGCTACGCCGGCTACCCCCGGCCCGACGGCGGAGTGCTCGGCGACCCCGGCAACACCGGCATCACCGAGGTGGCCCGGCGGCTCGGCTGGTCCGGCGGTCCCGGTACGCCCTTCGACGTCCTGCCGCTGGTCGTGCAGGGCGGAGCCGAACCGCCGCGCCACTTCCCGCTGCCGGCGGACGCGGTCCTGGAGGTGCCGATCGTGCACCCGGAGTTCGACTGGCTCGCGGAGTGGGGCCTGCGCTGGCACGCCGTCCCGGCGATCTCCTCCATGTGCCTGGAGATCGGCGGCGTCTGTTACCCGGCCGCGCCCTTCAACGGCTGGTACATGGGTACCGAGATAGGCGCCCGCAACTTCGCCGACACCGACCGCTACGACCTCCTGCCGCGCTTCGCCGACCGCCTCGGCCTGGACACCGGCAGCGACCGCTCGCTGTGGCGCGACCGGGCCCTGGTCGAGCTCAACCGGGCCGTGCTGCACTCCTTCGACCGCGTCGGCGTCACCATCACCGACCACCACACCGAATCCCGGCGCTTCCTCGCGCACATCGAACGGGAGGAGCGCAAGGGCCGTCCCGTGCCCGCCGACTGGTCGTGGATCGTGCCGCCCATCTCCGGCTCGGCCACCGGCGTCTTCCACCGCTACTACGACACAGGCGAGCTGACCCCCGCCTACGTCCACCACCCCGAGTCGCTCGCCCTCGCCCGCGGCGAGACGCTGGTGTGACGGGGGCAACGGGATCGGTTTCCGGCCACTGCGTTACTCTCAGCCGCCGAACAGACAATCAGCGGAAGAGGTACGGCAGTGGCCGGGCACGTTTACATCGGGTCGTTCACCTCGGCGGGCGGCAAAGGGCTGACCACCGCCGCCCTCGACCCCGATTCGGGAGCGCTGACGGTGCTGCGCGCCGACTCCGCGGTGGAGGACCCCTCCTTCCTGGTGCTCTCCGAGGACAACGGCCTGCTCTACGCCGTCAGTGAGCACGCCGAGACCGGCGGCGCGGCCGTGTTCTCGCTGCGCGACCCCGCCCGCCCCGAACCGCTGGGCGCCACGGTGCCGGTGAGCGGCGGCGCGCCCACCCATCTGTGCCTGCACCGGGGACACCTGCTCACCGCCAACTACGCCTCCGGCACCGTCAGCGTGCTGCCGGTCGACGACCGCGGCGCGCTCGGCGGGCCGCGCCACGTCCTGGAGCACGAGGGCGACGGCCCCGACCCGGAGCGGCAGGAGGGCCCGCACGCCCACATGGTGCTGCCCGACCCCTCCGGGCGCTGGGTGCTCAGCGTGGACCTCGGCACGGACTCCGTGCGCGTCTGCGAACTCGACCCGGACAGCGGGGAGCTGGAGGTGGAACGCGAGATGGGCCTGCGCTCCGGCACCGGACCGCGGCACCTCACCTTCCACCCGCGCGGCGACCGCGCCTACGTCATGAACGAGCTGGAGTCCGTGGTGACGGTCTGTCACTGGGACCCGGAGGTGGGCCGTCTGAAGCCCGTCGCCGAGGTCTCCGTGCTGCCCGCGGACGCCGCAGGCCCGAACTACCCCTCCGAGCTGGTCGTCTCGCCCGACGGCAGGTTCGCCTGGGCCGCCAACCGAGGGCACAACAGCATCGCGGTCCTGTCCGTCGACGACAGCGGTGACCGGCTGGAGCTGCTGGAGACGGTGGACTGCGGCGGCGACTGGCCGCGCCACCTGACCCTCGACCCCTCAGGGAAGCGGCTCTACGCGGCCAACGAGCGCTCCGGCGACGTCAGCTGGTTCGACGTGGACCCGGTCACCGGTACGCCCAAGCTCGCCGGCTCGGTGGCCGTCCCGGCCGCGTCCTGCGTGGTCTTCGGCTGACGGAGGCTTCCCTGTACGCGCAACGGCGTGGTGGTCCGCCCCGGGATCCCGGGGCGGACCACCACGCCGTTGTCGTCGACGGTCCGCGGGTTCAGCTCAGCGGAGCACCCTGCGACTCCTGGGCGATGCCCAGGGCCGTGGTGTACGTGGAGACGACCAGCTTGCCGATGGTCGGGTAGGGACCCAACGCGTCGGCCGCGGAGCAGTCGGCCTCCTTGGCGGCGTCGTGCAGCACCTCGGGGGCGACCTCGGGACCGACCACGTACGGCGCGAGCGCCAGGGTCGTCGAGCCGGACGAGCGCAGCTGCTCGGCGGTCTGGGCGACCGAGCCCTCGATGTCCAGCGCGGCGGCCAGCACCGGCACCGCGAGGCGTGCGGCCAGCAGCAGACCCGTCACACCCGCCGCCTGGACGGCCTCCTCGCCACCGACAGTGGCCAGGATGATGCCGTCGGCGGCCGTGGCCACCGTGAACAGGCGGGCGCGGTCGGCGCGGGCCAGTCCGGCCTCGGAGAGGCGCACGTGCAGCGCCTCGGCCAGCAGCGGGTGAGGGCCGAGCACGTCGGTCACCTCGGCCGCGGAGCGGCTGTCCGCCACTGCCTGGCGGATCCGGCGCATCACCGACGGCTCGGGACCGGCCAGCAGCGGGACCACGACGGCCGCGGGGGCCTGGTCGCCGCGCTCGCCGGCGGCCTGGGCCACCACGGACTCGAGCGTCGGGTACTCCTCGCCGTCGCCGTCGACGTAGCCGATGCGCGGGTCGAGACCGGAGAGCTCGATGCGGGCGATGCTGACGATCTCCTCCGCGAGACTGCGTATCGCGGAGGACGGGGTGCCGGGCACGGCGAGGACCAGCGCGGGGGCGCCCTCGGGCGTGGTCAGCGGCTCCGGGCGCCGGTGCCGCCCGGGCTGGCGGGGGCGGGGCATTCGAACGGGCAGGCCGGGTGCGGGCCCTTCGGCAGTGCTCATGGCGAGGCATGCTAGTGCCTTTGCGCGCTCTGTTGTTCGGGCGGGTCCATCGCAGGGGTTACCTGTCCGGTTCTGTCCCGATACGGTGCCGGGTCCGCGCACCCCGGCACCGTACGCGTGCCACGGTCAGCCGAGACCGCGCGAGTCCTGCTTGAGGGCGGTGTCCACGGTGAGCGCGGAGGCGACGACCATGCTCAGCAGGGGGTCCGGCAGTTGCCGGTGGATCTGCAGCACGTAGTTGTCGGCCGTGGTGAACATCGTCTTCGCCAGGCCCTCCCACGTCTTGGTGATCCGGGCGACCTCGGTGTCGGTGTGGTCGACGATGGAGAAGTTCCAGGCACGCCAGTTCTCGGCCTTGATCGCGCCGATCTTCTGGCCGTTGACCTCGAAGGAGAAGTTGATCTTCCCGATGGCGTTCTGCTGTACGATCTCGCCGAGCGTCATGCCGTCGGCGCGCTGCACGATCACCTTGGACTTGATGAACTTCGCGGGCCGGGTCAGCAGCAACTGGGGCTGCCCGTGGGCGTCACGCACCTCCAGGCGCACCGACATGAACTGGTCGACGCTTGCGACGAAGCGCAGCACCTTCCGCGCGGTGCTCTGGCCGACCTGGAGCACCGAGCCGAGCTGGCGCCCCTGCTGGTCGAAGACGCTGTACTCGTTGCTCAGCTCGATGAGCTTGGCCTTCTGGTTGACCACCAGGACGGGCTCGCTGAAGAGCGTGCCCCCACCCGGGCCGGTGGGGGCCACGCCGGCCTGCTGCTGCACCTGGCGCTGGATGCGCGACGGGTCGGGACCGCCGTCGACGCCCAGTTCCCAGGGGTTGTCCTTGGGCTGCGGCGGGACCTGCGCGCCGCCCGCATGGGTGTGCTCCGTCCACTGGGACCCGTCCCAGTAGCGCAGCAGGTTCTGGGTGCCATGCGGGTCCGGGTACCAGCCCGCCGGGGTGTTCGAATGCGTCGTCACCCGGGCAGAGTAACGGCTGCCTCCGTCAGGGCAGCCGCCAGTCCACCGGGTTCGTGCCCTGCCGTACCAAGAGGTCGTTGGCCCGGCTGAACGGACGTGAGCCGAAGAAGCCGCGGTCGGCCGACATGGGGGAGGGGTGGGCGGACTCCACGGCCGGCAGGCTCCCCAGCAGTGGCCGCAGGCTGCGCGCGTCGGAGCCCCACAGGATGGACACCAGGGGCTTGCCGCGCGCGGCGAGCGCGCGGATGGCCTGCTCGGTGACCGCCTCCCAGCCCTTGCCGCGGTGCGCCCTGGGCGTGCGCGGCGCGGTGGTCAGCGCCCTGTTGAGCAGCAGGACGCCCTGCCGGGTCCAGGGGGTCAGGTCCCCGTTGGAGGGCTGGGGCAGGCCGAGGTCGGTGTTCAGCTCTTGGTAGATGTTCAGCAGGCTGGGAGGCAGCGGCCGTACCTCCGGGGCCACCGAGAACGACAGCCCGACGGCGTGCCCCGGGGTGGGGTACGGGTCCTGGCCCACGATCAGCACCCGGACGTCGTCGAAGGGCTGCTGGAACGCGCGCAGCACGTTCGCCCCCGACGGCAGGTAGGTGCGGCCCGCGGCGATCTCGGCGCGCAGGAAGTCGCCCATTTCGGCGATCTTCCCTGCGACCGGCTCCAGCGCCTTGGCCCAGCCTTCTTCGACGATTTCGTTCAACGGTCGTGCTGCCACGGTGAGTCACTCTAGTGGCTCACACCGACACTCAGACCACGGCCGCCCTCACGCACAGCACATCGGGCAGGTGTGAGGCCACCGGCTGCCAGGTGTCGCCCTCGTCGGCGCTGGCGTACACCTCGCCGTTGCGGTTGCCGAAGTACACGCCGACCGGGTCCGCGTCGTCGGTGCGCAGCCCGTCGCGCAGGACCACGCCGTAGTGCTCCTCCGTGGGCAGCCCGGCGGACAGGGCCGTCCACGAGGCGCCGGCGTCCTCGGTGCGGTAGACCCGGCAGCGGTAGTCCGGCTGGTAGCGGTCGCTGCCGTCGTTGACCGGAGAGACGTACGCGACTCCGCCGCGGCGGGGGTGGGCGGCGACGGCGAAGCCGAAGTCCGCGGGCAGGCCCTTGCCGATCTCCGTCCAGCTCGCGCCGGCGTCGTCGCTGCGGTAGACCCCGCCGTGGTTCTGCAGGTACAGCCGGTCCGGGTCCTCGGCGTCCCGGTCGATCTTGTGCACGCACTGGCCGAACTCCGGGTACGGGTCGGGCAGGAACTCCGCCTTGATCCCGGTGTTGGACGCCTCCCAGCTCGCGCCTCCGTCGGCCGAGCGGTAGACCCCGCCGGAGGAGACGGCCGCGATCACCACGTCGGCGTCGCGCGGATCGGTGAGCACCGTGTGCACCGCCTGACCGCCGTATCCGGCACCCCACAGCTCCCGCTGCGGGTGCTCCCACAGGCTCCGCACGAACTCGAAGGTCACCCCGCCGTCGTCCGAGCGGAAGAGCGCGCCCGGCTCCGTGCCGGCCCACACCAGGTCCGGGGCGGCGGCGCCGGCGGGCTGGATCTGCCAGACGCGCTCCAGCGAGGCGTCCGTGTCCTTGGGGAACCGCACCGCGGGCCTGGCCGGCTCCTCCCAGCTGCGCCCGAGGTCGTCGGAGCGGAAGACCGACGGCCCCCAGTGCGAGCTGTCTGCGCCGACCAGCAGCCGGGGCACGGCCCGGCGCGTGTCGATGCCCACCGAGTACACCGCCTGCATGGGGAAGTGCGGGCCGGTCAGCTCCCACGTCCCGGCGCCGCCCCGCCGTCCCAGGAACAGCCCCTTGCGTGTGCCGATCGCGAGTACGACGTCGTCCATGACGCACCATCTCCGAACTACGGGAATGTGTTCTGCATCACAGATTCTGCACCGTCCTACCGACAACGGGGGCCGCGGCGCGCCTCCCCGCGGCCGAAGCGTGCCGCGCCGGACCCCGGCGTGCGGTGTCCCCGTCGGCCAACAGCGGTGCGGTGAAGGGGATTTGCGCCACCGGCGGCCCGGCGCCGAGAGCTGGTACGGCAGCGGTCGAACTACGAGAATTCTCGTAATATGGGTGCATGCCCCCGCAGCAGCCCCTCACCGCGGCCGCCCCCGTCCCCGGCGGGAGGGTGTGCGAGCACCCGGACCGAGCGGACATCCGCCTGGAGGCCGTCCTGCACGCGTTCTCCGACCCCATGCGACTGCGCGTGGTGCGGACGCTGGCGGCGCGGGGAACGGAGGCGGCGTGCTCCGAGGTCGGGTTGCCGGTCGGCAAGTCCACCTGCACCCACCACTTCCGGGTGCTGCGCGAGGCCGGGGTGATCAGCCAGACCTACCGGGGCACCTCCAAGATGAACGCGCTGCGCCGGGCGGACCTAGAGGTGCTCTTCCCCGGGCTTCTGGACGCCGTCCTCGCCGCCGCCGACCGGCAGGACGGACGGCCCGACGGGACCGCCGGCGTCGTCCGCGCCTGAACCGGAGCCGCCGGGCAGGTGGTTGAAGAGCAGGTTCAGCGCGATAGCGGTGATGCACCCCGCGCTGATCCCGCTGTCCATCACCGTCTGGAACCAGTCGGGGAAGGCGTCGTAGACCGTCGGGACGCCGACCGGCAGCAGCCCGACCGCGACCGACACCGCCACCACGGTCAGATTGCCGTTGCCGTGGAAGTCGACGGTGGACAGGGTCCGCACCCCGCTCGCCGCCACCGTCCCGAACATCACCAGGCCCGCCCCGCCCAGCACGGGCGCCGGGATCGCCGCGACCACTGCCCCCAGCTTGGGCAGCAGCCCCAGCAGGACGAGGATGCCGCCCGCGGTCGCCACCACCCAGCGGCTGCGCACCCGGGTCATCCCCACGAGGCCGACGTTCTGCGCGTAGGCGGTGTACGGGAAGGTGTTGAAGACCCCGCCGAGCACGGTCGACACCCCGTCGGCGCGCAGCCCGTCCGCGAGCCGCCGTGGTTCCACGTGGCGGCCGGTCAGCTCGCCCACGGCGATGATGTCGCCGGTCGTCTCGGTCATCGTCACGAGGGCCACGACGAGCATGGAGGCGATCGCCGCGCCCTGGAAGTCGGGCGTGCCGAAGTGGAACGGCGTGCTGATCCCCACCCAGTCGGCGCCGCCGACCGCGCCGAAGTCGGTGAAGCCCAACGGCACGGACGCCAGGGTGCCCAGCACGATGCCCGCCAGGACCGCGACGCGCGCGAGGGCAGGGGGCGCGAAGCGCTGGACCAGCAGGACGGCCAGGAGCACGGCGGCCGCCAGGCCGATGTTCCGCGGCGCCCCGAAGTCGGGCGAACCGACCCCACCTGCCGCCCAGTTGCCGGCCACCGGCAGCAGGCTGAGCCCGATGACCAGGATCACGGTGCCGGTGACCAGGGGCGGGAAGAACCGCAGCAGCCGCCCGAAGACGGGCGCCAGCAGGACCATCGCCACTCCCGAGGCGATGACGGCGCCGTAGATCGCGGGCAGTCCGCCGTCCTGGCCGATCAGCACCATGGGCGAGACCGCCGCGAAGGTGCAGCCCTGCATGATGGGCAGTCGGACGCCGAACCGCCACCAGCCCACGCACTGCAGCAGCGTGGCGATGCCGCACACCAGCAGGTCCGCCGTGATCAGGTAGGCGAGGTCGGCGGGCGCCAGCTTCAGCGCGCCCCCGACGATGAGCGGCACGGCGACCGCGCCCGCGTACATCGCCAGCACGTGCTGGAGCCCGAACGCCCCGAGCTGGACGGCAGGCAGGACCTCGTCGACGGGATGGACGGCGGGACGGTGCGGCGGCGTCGCCATGGGCAGCTCCTCGAACGCGGCGCGGGTGAGCGGTGGAACGACGAAGTGGTTGCCCGGGACCCTAGTGAGCGTAAACAGTTTGTTGATTGCGGAGGTGTTTCCCGCGGATCTCAGCCCCTGGGGCGCGCGGCCGCCAACAGCCCCTCCCAGTCGGGGATCTTCACGGTCGCGCGGTCCAGCGACCGCCCCAGCGCCGACTCGGCGGCCTCGATGGCCTCCCATCCGGTCCACTCCACGGGGTCCTGCCCCAGTGCCCGCAGGCCATCGAGCGGATCGGCGTCCGCGGTGGGCCGGGCCAGCAGCTCCCGTGCGTCGGCGACCAGGGCCGCCGCCGTCTGCTTGGCGCAGGGCCGGTTGGTGCCGATCACGCCGGTCGGCCCGCGCTTGATCCAGCCGGCGACGTACTCGCCGGGCGAGGGGGCGCCGCCGCGCAGCACCCGGCCCTCCGTGTTGGGCACGATGCCGAGCCGGTCGTCGAACGGCAGCCCGACCAGGGGCACGCCGCGGTAACCGACCGACCGCAGCACCAGTCCGGCGTCGATGTCCTCGAGGACGCCCGTGCCGCGCACCCCGCCCTGCCCGTCCGGCGCGGTCCGCTCGAACCGCACCCCGGTCACCCCGTCCTCGCCGAGCACCGCCACCGGCCGCAGGAAGAACCGCAGATGGATGCGGCGGCGCCGGCCCGCCGCGGGCCGGGAGGCCCAGCCGCGCAGCACCTCCACATTGCGCCGGGCGACCGGCACGAGCCCCTGCGGATCGGCGTACGCGGGGTCGAGAGCCAGCTCCCCGGGACGGACAATGACGTCCGCGCCCGGCAGGTCGCCGAGCTCGCGCAGCTCCTTGGTGGTGAACTTCGCCTGCGAGGGCCCGCGCCGCCCCACCATGTGTACGTCCGTGACGTGGCTGTCCGCCAGGGCCCGCAGCACCCCCTCGGGCACATCGGTGTGCCGCAGTTCCTCGGCACCGCGGGCCAGGATGCGGGCCACGTCGACGGCCACGTTGCCGACCCCGATCACGACCGCGGAGCGGGCGTGCAGCGGGAAGCCGTCGGGAGCCTCGTCGGGATGGGCGCTGTACCAGGAGACGAAGTGGGTGGCCGCGCAACTGCCCGGCAGGTCCTCCCCGGGCACCCCGAGGCGGCGGTCGGTCGCGGCGCCGACGCAGTACACCACCGCGTGGTACAGCTCCAGCAGCGCCTGCGGGGACAGCCCCGGACCGCCGACGGTCACATTGCCCAGGAAGCGGATCCGGGGGTCCTCCAGGACGCGCCGCAGCGTGCCCTGCAGGGACTTGATCTTCTCGTGGTCGGGGGCCACCCCGTACCGGACCAGGCCGTACGGGCAGGGGAGCCGGTCGAGCACGTCGACGGCGACGTCCGGCACCGACTCCTGGCGGGTCAGCGCCTCGGCCGTGTACACCCCGCTGGGACCTGATCCGACGACTGCCACACGCAGCACGGGCGCCTCCCCTTCGGCGAGGGTTGGGTTCACCTCGGCGGCCCGTGTGCCGCCCGGAACGGGCGGGACGGGCGGCCACGTCCAGCATCGCACCGAGTGACCACCGGGGGGAGGGCGCCGGAGCGTGTCGCGGTCCGGGATGTCAGTCCATGGCGCGCATCCGGGCGATCTCGGCGCTCTGCTGGGCGATCACCTCGTTCGCCCACTCGGCGACCAGGACGTTGCGGCCGTGCGTGAGCACGTCGGTGGCCATCGTCACCGCGCCGCGGTGGTGGGCGGTCATCAGGCGAAGGAACTGCCGGTCGAACTCCGCGCCGCGCGCCGCGCGCAGCGCCGCCAGCTGCGCCGCGGTGGCCATCCCGGGCATCGCGGCGTGGTCATGGTCGTGAGCGGTGGCATGGGAGCCGCCGTTGGTCTTGAGCCAGGCCTGCATGGTGTCGATCTCCGGGCCCTGCGCGGCTTCGATGCGCGCGGCGAGTCCGCGGACCTTCTCGTCCGAGGCGCGGGTGCCCGCGAGGGCGGTCATGACAAGCGCCTGCTGGTGGTGGGCGATCATGTTCGTCACATAGGTGAGGTCCGCCGGGTTCGGGGAGTCGTCGGGCAGGGCCTTCGCCGCCTCCTCCGGGGAGAGGGTGGTGGCCTTCTCGCCCGGCGCTCCCGGCGCGATGACCGAGGGCGCGGCGGACGCGGAACCGCTTCCGGAACCCCCGTCGCAGCTGGTCAGGGCGAGTACCAAGGAGGCGGTGAGGGCCAGCGCGGACAGCGTCGCAACACGATACGAGGAAAACACCAGTGCATTGTCATCTTTTGACGCGCACATGAGAAGGGCCATACTGCCGGGGTCCGCATGAAGTTCAACCGCGAACGGAAACTAGGAGGACGCGGTGAAGCGCTTACGTACAGCCCTCGCTCGCCCCGGACGACTGGCGGCCCTGGCGGCCGCGGCCGTCACGCTGCTCGGACTGGCGGTTCCGGCCCCCGCCACGGCCGACGGGAGCATCCCGGGTGTCGACGAGGTCGTCACGAGCGCCAACGTTCAGCACCTGGTCAACATACCCAAGCAATCCCTCGGGGGATTCAACACCGACCTGGCGTTCCAGGGCAGATACGCCTTCGCGGGCAACTACGACGGCTTCGTCATCTGGGACATCAGCCGTCCCACCAGCCCCAAAATGGTCAGCCAGGTCCTGTGCCCCGGATCCCAGAACGACATATCGGTCTCCGGGAACCTGCTGGTCCTGTCCACCGACTCCTCGCGCTCGGACAGCTCCTGCGCGAGCACGAGCCAGTCCGCGGCCGAGAAGTCCTCGTGGGAGGGCGTCAAGGTCTTCGACATCAGCGACAAGGCCAACCCGCGCTACGTCGCGGCCGTGGAGACCGCCTGCGGTTCCCACACCCACACCCTGGTACCGGCCAAGCGCGACCTGTTCGTCTACGTGTCCTCCTACTCGCCCAGCGCCACCTTCCCGGACTGCCAGCCGCCGCACGACGGCATCTCCGTGGTGAAGATCCCGCGCAGCCACCCGGAGAAGGCGGCCGTGACGGCCTTCCCGGTCCTCTTCCCGGACGGCGGCAACCCGGGCGTCCCGCCCACCGACACCCAGGCCCGGGTCAGTGAGACCACCGGCTGCCACGACATCACCGCGTTCCCGAAGCTGGGGCTCGCGGCCGGTGCCTGCATGGGCGACGGCATCCTGATGGACATCTCCAACCCCGAGCGCCCGAAGGTCCTCGACCGCGTCCAGGACAACGTGAACTTCTCGTTCTGGCACTCGGCGACCTTCAACGAGCGCGGCACCAAGGTCGTCTTCACCGACGAGCTGGGCGGTGGCGGCGGTGCCGAGTGCAACACCGCGATCGGTCCGCAGCGCGGTGCCGACGGCATCTACGACATCGTCCGCAAGCACGGCAAGCCCGAGCTGGTCTTCCGGAACTACTACAAGATCCCGCGCCACCAGGCCGACACCGAGAACTGCGTCGCCCACAACGGCTCGCTCATCCCCGCCAAGGGCCGCGACATCATGGTCCAGGCCTGGTACCAGGGCGGCGTCTCCGTGTGGGACTTCACCGACTCCGCGCGCCCCAAGGAGATCGGCTACTTCGAGCGCGGTCCCATCTCGACCGACACCCTGACCCTCGGCGGCTCCTGGAGCGCCTACTACTACAACGGCTACATCTACTCGAACGACATCGCCAAGGGCTTCGACGTCCTCAAGATCTCCGACAAGCGCACCGACAGCGCCCGGGGCATCCGGCTCGCCGAGCTCAACGTCCAGACCCAGCCCGACTACCGCTGAGCGGTCCCGGGCAACGGCGTTCCGCCGGGCGGCAGGTCGCCCGGCGGAACGCCGAGTTCCCAGGGCAGGCCGTACCGCTGGAACATGTCGGCCCGCAACCGCGGCAGCGGCATCGCCGCGCCCGGGATCAACTGCGCGAACACCCCGCCCATGAGCAGGGCCCGCAGCATCCGGTAGTCCTGCTCGGGGTCCGCCGAGCCCCACGCCCGGACGGCGCCCAGCAGCAATTCGGCCAGGCGCTGCCGCTCCTCGCACTCGCTGAACCCGGACGCCTGGAGGATGCCGGCCATGTGCGCCCGCATGACGACGGGATGCTGCACGGGCAGCGCCAGGACGGCGTCGATCGCCCGGGCCAGCACCTCGCGGCCGTCGGCGGGCCCGGGTTCCCGCTCCAGCGCCGCGGCCAGCTCGGTGTGCATCAGCCGGTGGGCCGCCGCCTGCAGCAGCAGCCGCTTGCCGGGGAAGTAGTACGACACCAGACCGCGCGCCGAACCCGCGCGGTCGGCGATGTCCCCGAGCGTCGTGGCCTCGAACCCGCGTTCCTCCACCAGTTCGACCGTGGCCTGCAGCAGACGTTCCCGTGAACGCCGGCGCATCGCTTCATTGACCGAAGGTCGCCGAGGGGACATGCTTTACTCCTGCGTTGACTGGCTCGGAGCCAATATACTCAGGGCTGACCGTGCGTGAGTGGCATGCTCATGCGGGTCACGGGGGTGAGGTGCACGTACCCGGCGGCGCGGGGGACCGCCGGGTACCGCACTTCCGCGCCGCCCGGCCCGGCTCCCTCAGATCCCCGTCACGCGGTCAGGTCCAGCACCGGCAGCAGCCCCGACGGCCGCTGCTCCACCGGCAGGTGGTCCACCAGGTGCACCGCGCAGCCCAGCGCCGCCGCCCCGCCGTCCGCCCGCCGGTCGTCCCCGACCATCGCGACGCGCTCCGGCGGCAGCCCCAGCCCCTCGCACGCGATGCCGAACAGCCGTGGGTCCGGTTTCTGGACGCCGTGCTCGAAGCTGAGGACGAAGACGTCCACCAGCCCTTCCAGACCGTGCGCGCGGAACACCGGCCGCAGGTCCCACCCGATGTTGCTCACCACCGCCACCGGCACGCCCCGGCGCCGCAACTCCTCGAGCACCTCCCTCGCATCCGGGTACGGTGACCAGGCGGCGGGCTCCATGTGGCGGTCGTACAGCGCCCCGTAGGCCTCCTCCCAGGGCAGCTCCGCCTCCCGCGCCAGCGCGGTGAACGCCGCGCGGTGGTGCTCCGCCGACAGGTCCCGTTCCTGCCACAGCCGCTCCAGCCGTGCCGGCACCCGCTCCGGCGCCGCTCCGCCCGGGAGCCCGCCGGCCCGCTCCAAGCCCTCCGCGTACGCCGCCAGCTCGGTCTCGCCGAGCGTGATCCCCAGCTGATCCAGAACCGTGCCCAGCCAGCGCCGGGCGGGTTCGACCCGCAGCAGGGTGCCGGAGAAGTCGAACATGCATCCCTTGATGGTCATGACCGCCATCATCCCCGCCCCGGCTTCGCGGGCACACCGGAGCCCGGTGCGGGCCGCGTCACGGTCAGGAGGCGCCGAACCAGGGCTTCCCGGCCGCCCAGTGCCCGACCCACCCGGCGAACCCCGCATCGAACGGGCAGGCGCCCTCGCCGGTGATGTGCCACACCCGGCCGCGCTGCGGACCGGTGACGACGAGGTGCCAGTACATGCCGCAGCCGTCCGTGCCGAGCACGATCGAGCCGTGGTCGAACACCTGGGCGCGCAGCGGCGCGAGCTCCTCCTCGGGCCGGTCGTCGTCCTCCCAGATCCACGCCGACGTCAGGGGGAAGGGGCGTCCGAGGTCGCGTCCGGCCGGGTCGTCGCCCCAGTCGTCCGGCAACTCCTCCAAGCCCACGAGCCCGAAGTCGGGAGGCCCCTGGAAGGAGCCGTCGGTGATGTCGGCGACGAACGTCCGGTAGGGCTCGGGCAGTACCACCCCGTGCCGCGCCTCGAAGGCGTGGACGGCCTCCCAGCCGAGCGCCGACGCGCCGCCGTCGTCGACGTCGAAGGCCGCGCGGAGCGCGGCGAGGTCCTCGGGGGTGGCGTGTTCGGTGTCCATGCCGCACATGGATACCAGCCGGTGGCGACAGCGCGGCAGGGCAGCCGCCCGGGATCTCCCCTGAACCCGCACAACTCCCGGCCCTGACCTGCGGGGTCACGAGGACGTGCGCTGCTGCTCCGCGGCGCCCGTGCGCCACGGTTCGCACAGCGCCGCCGTACCGGTGAGGACGGCCGCCGCGAGCAGCCAGCCGGCCAGGACGTCGGAGGGCCAGTGGACGCCGAGATAGACGCGGGTGAAGCCGACACCGGCGACGGACACGAAGGCGACGGCGCAGGCGGCCACGCCCCAGGGGGAGCGGGCCGGCAGGCGGAGCAGCAGCAGCCACAGCAGGGCGCCGCAGACGAGCGCGGCGGTCATCGCGTGGCCGGAGGGGAACGCCGCGTAGGCAGCCGAGTCGACGGGGTCCGGCCAGTGCGGGCGCTCCCGGCCGACGAGGGCCTTGGCGGTCTGCTGGAGGACCCAGCCCAGGGTGCCGGCCAGCACCAGCCACAGGGCCTGGCGGTTCTCGCGCCGTACGAGCAGCCACATCACGGCCGCGAGCAGCAGCAGACGCATCGTCAGCGGATCCCAGACCCAGTCGGTGAGGACGCGGTTGAGCCGGGTCCAGCCGGAGTGCCGTACCGCGACGGCGTGCAGCTGCACGGCGATGCCGCGGTCGGCGGCCAGCAGCGGCCCCCAGCGCGCCACGACGAGCCCGAGCAGCAGCAGGAAGGCGGCGCAGGCCGCCGCGCACTGGCTCAGGCACGCGGTGCGCAGGGCACGGTCGGGGTCCCGGACGTCGGACGGTGCGGGAGGGGCGTGCATACAGCCGAGGCTACGTGAGCGCCCCGATCCCGGGGCCGAAGGCCACGAGCAACGGCACGACCGGGATGAGCAGCGCGCACGCGGACGCGCGGGCGCGGCCGAGGCGGGTGAGCCGCGGCGCGGGGTCCAGCAGCCGGTTGACGCGGACCGGGACCTGCGCGTCCGGTGCCGGGCAGGGGCCGAAAACGCCGCGGTCCTCGTTGAGTTCGACCAGGGCCAGGGCGGTGGTGAGCCGCCCGAAGCGGCGTGAGGCGATGTCGTCGGCGGCGAGTTCGACGAGCCGGTGCACCTGGTCACGGAACGCGGCGAAGACCGGCACCTGCGGGAAGCCCGAGGCCAGCGCGCCGGCGCTGTGCAGGAGGACGTCGTGCCGGGCCCGCGCGTGGCCCTGCTCGTGGGCGAGGACGGAGTCCAGCTGACGCCCCTTCAGGCGACGCAGGGCAGCCGTGGTGATGACCAGTTGCGGCCGCGGGCCGGTCAGCCACCAGGCGTCCGGACGGTCGCTCTCCAGGACGACCAGCCGCTCGTCGGAGGCGGCGGCTTCACCGGGCAGCCGCGGCGAGCGGGCCCGCAGTTCGGCGCGGCGCGCCCGCTGCCGGGCGCCGGCCCTGCGGATCTCCCGGGCGAGCATGGCCGCCGTCCAGATGCCGCCGCAGGCCAGCAGGACCGCCAGATAACCCGCCCACGGCCCGTAACCGGGCAGCTCGTAGGCGTCGACGACGTCATGGGGGGCGAAGGCGAACAGTCCCTCGCGCAGCCAGGTCCACGTGGCGGAGGCGCTGAGGGCCATGGCCAGGAACAGGCACAGCAGGACCGCGCCGATCACGCACTGCCACACCCACAGGGCCAGCACCGGCTCCCGCTCGGGCCAGGTGGCGCGGGTGAGCAGGCGTGGGGCCATGGCGGCCGCCACCGCACCGAGCAGGAGCAGCGCGAGCGGGACGGTCATGCCGCCACACTATGAGGGCGTCACCGCACACGGGTACGTTCTTCGAGGGGAAAGTGACGCGCCTCACTGCCGTCAGAGCGTCAGGAGCATGGCGAACATCCCTATCGCCATGGACACGCGGCACGCCGAGGCCAGTTCGGGCGCGTGCGCCACCGGCACGACTCCTCCCGCCGGAGCCGCACCGGCCGCCGTGACGGTGACGGGGACCGAGAGCAGTCGGACGCCCGCCGCCAGGACGTATATCGCGAAGTACGCCAGCAGCAGCCCGGTCGTCGCGGGCGTGCCCGCGGGCGCGTGACCCGCGTGGGCCGCGCCGCCGGCGGCACCCGCGGTGCCCGCCTCGGCCATGGCCACCGCCATGTAGACCATCGCCCCCGCGCCGACGGCATGGTGCAGATGGTGCGCGTCGTGCCGGGCCAGCAGCAGCGCGCGCACCGCCGCCGCACCGAAGACCAGACCGAAGGCCGCGGCGACCCACTGCGGCGGATCCAGGACGGACACCGGCACCGCCATCACGGCCATGCCCATCCCCATCAGCGCCTCCGCACGCGCCACCCGACGCTGGTCGGGTCCGGTGCCGGGGCAGCCGCGCCGGGTGCGGAACAGGCAGTACGCCCCCGTGGCGGCGCCCAGCACCACGAGCAGCCAGGCCACCAGCGGCGGTCCGTGCATGAGCGGCCCTCCTTCGGTTCCTCCCCGGAGGATGCCCGGACCCGGCGGCGCACACTCCAGCGCACGGGCGTACCGGGGGAGCGCGGCCGTGCCGCCCCCGCTTCAGCTGCGGGCCCGCTGGGTGACCGCCACACAGACGAGGACCGCCAGCGCCGCGGGTGCGGTCAGCGCGCCCAGGTCCTCGCCGAGCAGCGCGGCCGCCCAGACCAGCGTCAGCAACGGCTGGGCCAGCTGCAACTGGCTGGCCCGCGCGACGCCGATGGCGGCCATGCCCCGGTACCAGACCATCAGCCCGAGGAACTGGGACACCATCGAGACCCAGAGCAGCCCGGCCACCGCCCGGCCGCCGAGATGCACCGGCTCGAGCGCGAGCGCCACCCCCGCCGCCGGCACGGTCAGGGGCAGCGCTCCGACCAGCGCCCACCCGATGACCTGCCAGCCCGGCATGACCGAGGCCAGCCGTCCGCCTTCGACGTAACCGGCCGCGCAGACCAGCAGCGACGCGAAGAGGAAGAGGTCACCCGTGGTCAGGGAGCCGCCGCCCTGCCACAGGGCGAAGCACACCACGACCGCCCCGCCCGCGACCGCGGCCGACCAGAAGGGCACCGACGGGCGCGTCCCGACGCGTACGGCGGCCAGCACGGCGGTGACCAGCGGCAGCGCGCCCACGACGACGGCGGCGTGCGAGGTGTCGGTGGTGCGCAGCGCCAGGGTGGTCAGCAGGGGGAACCCGAGGACGACACCGAGCGCCACGACCGCGAGCCCCGCCCAGTGCCGGCGGTCGGGCAGCGGCACCCGCGCGGCGGCCAGACAGGCCCCCGCCACGGCCGCGGCCAGCACACCCCGGACGGTGGTGGCGGACCAGGGGCCGAGCCCGGTGAGCGCCCAGTGCGTCGCGGGAAAGGTCAGCGAGAAGGCGGCGACGCCCAGCCCGGCGAGCGCGGTGCCACCTGTACGGCTCCCGACCGCTATCGACGGGGCGGCGGTAGCGCTATTGTGTGCTGTCATGACCAACGGTAGCAGTTCGGGAAATGTTGCGGACACTCTGAGGGATGAGCTCCACCGCTACTCGCCCGGCGAGAAGCTGCCGTCGAGCCGTGTCCTCGTCGAGCGCTTCGGCGTCAGCCCGGTCACGGTCTCCCGGGCCCTGGCCGCGCTCGCCGCCGAGGGCCTGGTCGTCACCCGCCCTGGCGCGGGCGCCTACCGTGCCCAGCGCGTCGCCGACGGCCCGCGTCCGGTCGACACCTCCTGGCAGCAGGTCGCCCTCACCGTCGAGGAGCACGGCGATTCCACGCCCAGGGTCGTGGACGCCTCCGGCGTGACCGCCAGCCTCGCCGTCCCGCCGCCCGGTGTGATCGCCTTCAACAGCGGCTACCTGCACCCCTCGCTCCAGCCCGAGCAGGCGCTCGGGGCCGCGCTCGCCCGCGCCGCCCACCGCCCCGGCGCCTGGGAGATGCCGCCGCTGGAGGGACTGACCGCGCTACGGGCCTGGTTCGCGCGCGAGGTCGGCGGCCCCGGCGGCACCCTCGGCCCCGCCAACGTCCTGGTCACCGCGGGCGGCCAGGCCGCGCTGACCACCGCGCTGCGCGCGCTCGCCCCGCCCGGCTCGCCGGTGCTCGTCGAGTCGCCGACGTACCCGGGCGCCATGGCCGTCGCCCGCGCGGCCGGGCTGCGTCCCGTCCCCGTCCCCATGGACGACGACGGCGTGCGCCCGGACCTGCTCGCCGACGCCTTCGCCGCCACCGGTGCCCGGGTCTTCTTCTGCCAGCCGCTCTTCCAGAACCCCACCGGCGCCGTCCTCGCCGCCGACCGCCGCCGGCGGATCACCGAGATCGCCCACGCCGCAGGGGCCTTCCTCGTCGAGGACGACTTCGCCCGGCGCCTCGGCCACGGCGCCGAACCGCCACCGCCCCTGGTCGTGGACGACCCCTACGGCGCCGTCGTCCACGTCACCTCGCTGACCAAGCCCACCTCGCCCAGCCTGCGCGTCGGCGCCCTCGTCGCCCGCGGCCCGGTCATGGAGCGGCTGCGCGCCATCCAGATCGTCGACAGCTTCTTCGTGCCGCGCCCCCTGCAGGAGGCCACCCTCGAACTCGTCGGCGCCCCCGCCTGGCCCCGCCATCTGCGCGCCGTCTCCGCGGGCCTGCGCGACCGCCGTGACGCGATGCTCGCCGCCCTCCACCGCGAACTGCCGGGCCTGATGTCCCGTGTCCGCGTCCCGGTCGGCGGCTACCAGCTCTGGCTGCGGCTCCCGGACGGCACGGACGAGTCCGCCCTCGCGGCCGCCTCGCTGCGCGCCGGCACCGCCGTCGCTCCCGGCCGCCCCTACTTCGCCGCCGAGGCGCCGGCCCCGTACGTCCGCCTCAGCTTCGCCGACACCAGCGGCACCGAGGAGATCGCCGAGGGCGTCCGCCGGTTCGCCGCGGCCTGCTCCGAGACCGGCGTCGACGGGGTGGGCACGGACGGGATGGGCAGGGACGGGGTGGCCCGATGACCGGCACGGACGTCCCCGCACCGGCGGCACCCCTGTCCGGCGTGCTGATCGCCGACTTCGGGCGCGTCCTGGCGGCGCCCTACGCCACGATACTGCCGGCCGACCTCGGCGCCGACGTCATCAAGGTCGAGCACCCGGACACCGGGGACGACACCCGGGCCTGGGGGCCGCCCCACGCGCACGGGGAGTCCACCTACTTCCCGTCCGTCAACCGCAACAAGCGCTCGGTCGCGCTCGACCTGCGCGACGCCACAGACCGCCGCCGGGCCGCGGAACTGGTGCGCCGCGCCGACGTCCTGGTCGAGAACTTCCGCCCCGGCACCATGGACAAGTACGGCCTCGGCTACGACGCGGCCCGGTCCCTCAACCCCGGTGTCGTCTACTGCTCCGTCACCGGCTTCGGCACCGGCGAAGGCGCCGCCCTGCCCGGTTACGACCTGCTGATCCAGGCGGTCGGCGGCCTCATGAGCGTCACCGGGCCCGGCCCCGGGGAGCCGGTCAAGGCCGGGGTGGCCCTCGTCGACGTGCTCAGCGGCCTGCACGCGGCGATCGGCGTGCTGGCCGCACTGCGCCACCGGGACGCCACCGGCGAGGGACAGCACGTCGAGGTCAACCTGCTCTCCTGCCTGCTGTCCAGCCTGGTCAACCAGGCGGGCGGCTACACCCTCGCGGGGGTCGTGCCGGGCATCCTGGGCAACCGCCACCCCTCCATCGCGCCGTACGAGGTCTTCCACGCCGCGGACCGCCCCCTGGTCGTCGCCGTCGGCAACGACCGGCAGTTCGCGGCGCTGTGCGAGGGCCTGGACGCACCGGAGCTCGCCCGCGACCCCCGCTACGTCTCCAACGCCGACCGCGTCGCCCACGCCAGCGAACTCGCCGAGCGGCTCGGCCGGTCGCTGCGCGGGCGCACCGCGGCCGAGTGGTTCGACCGCCTGACGCCGCTGGGGGTGCCCTGCGGCCCGGTCAACGACCTGGCCCAGGCCTTCGGCCTCGCCGAACGGCTCGGGCTCGCCCCGCGCGCCACGCTGCACGGCGACGGACCCGCCCTGGACGTCACGGCGAACCCGATCGGCCTCTCCCGCACCCCGCCGCGCTACGACCGCCGCCCGCCCCGCCTGGGCGAGCACACCGACGCCATCACGGCCTGGCTCGACTCGTGACCGCGGAGCCCTACCCCCGGTAGCGCAGAGGGTGGTCCGCGGGGACCTCCACCACGCAGATCCGTACGGAGTCCGGGTCCTCGATCCACATCTCGATCAGCCCCCAGGGCTCCTTCACGGGCTCCCGCACGATCCGGACCCCGCGCCCGGCGAACCGGCGGTGGCACTCCGCCACGTCCTCGACCTGGAGCCACAGCTGGAGCCCGGGGGCGGGCGGCCCGTCGGCGTGCCCCGAGACCTCCAGGAAGCCCCCGCCCAGGAAGAACACGGTGCCGCGCTCCTCCCACGGCCCGAACTCGCGGTAGACCGCCAGCCCCAGGTCGTCGCGGTAGAAGACGCGGGACCTCTCGAGATCGGTCGGCCGGAGCAGGATCCTGCTGCTCAGTACGTTCGTCACGGCCCGAAGCTACCCACGCGCCGCCGGGAAAACCGGCTGACACGGCGCCCCCGCGTCCGCGAGGCTGCCCCGCATGGACCACGGCCCCGGCGCGATCGCCCCGCTGTTCAGGACCTGCACCCGCTGCGGCGCCGAGGCCGGCTACCACGCCGGCGTCTGCGTCATCGACGGCGTGGCGCACTGGAGCGTGGAGGGCGCCTGCGAGGCGTGCGGGTCCGCCGAGGTGGAGTGCGGCCGCGACGAGGTCCCCGAGTACGTCAGCGCCGCCCTGGCCGCCGCGCACGGCGAGGTGGTGCTCCGCGCCGAGCCGCTCCCCGGCGCCGCGGGCGCGCGTGCGCTCAAGACGGTGCGCGAGGTGTTCGGCGTGCCGCTCGCCGAGGTCCGCGGCCGGTTGCGCGCGCTCGCCGGGGAGGGCGAGCGCGGAACGGAGCCGGAGACGGCGCTGCTGGCCGCCCGTCTGAGGGAGGGCGGGTTCGCCGTCACGTTGGAGGCCGGGGAACCGCCTACGGGCGAGGGGCGCCTCGTGCCCACCGCGCCCGGACGCCGGTGGCCCGCCAACCCGGCCGCCCAAGGCCACCCCGTCCGTACCGCCGCTCCCGCCCGCGTCGGCCGCGGCAGGGGCCGTCAGGTACTCCTCGTTCCGGGGAGCCTGCCCGGGGAACTGCGCGAGCCGCTCGCCGACTACCTCGCGGGGGGCCGGGTCCTCGTCATGGCCGTGAGCCCCGCTCCGGATCCGCTCTCCGAGGGGCCGTACGAGTACGTCCGCCTCGGGCGGGCCACCGACGGCACCTGGACGTGGGACCTGGCCTGGGAGCAGTGGGTGCGCCGGCGCGGGTGCGCGCCGCCCGAGGAGTTCGTGCGGCACGTACGGGCCAGGGGTTTCGTGCCGCCTCCGGACACGACCGGCTAGCCTCGGGACGAGCCGCCGCCGCAGAGAGGACACCCCCGCCATGGAGACCGCGCAGCCCGTCGCCCGCCCCGTCTTCCGCACCGCCACCCGTGAGGACGTCCCCGCCCTGGTCGCGCTGATCGAGTCGGCGTACCGCGGCGAGGCCAGCCGCACCGGGTGGACGACGGAGGCGGACCTGCTCGAGGGCCAGCGCACCGATCCCGAGGGCGTGGCGGCCGTCATCGACGGCGAGCGCAGCCTGATCCTCGCGGTCGAGACGGACGGCGTCGTCGTGGCCTGCTGCCAGCTGGAGAACCGCGACGGGCACGCCTACTTCGGGATGTTCGCCGTGCGCCCGGCCCTGCAGGGCGGCGGTCTGGGCAAGCTGGTGCTCGCCGAGGCGGAGCGGCGGGCCCGCGAGGAGTGGGCGGCGGACGAGATGCACATGACGGTGATCACGCAGCGCGAGGACCTGATCGCCTGGTACGTGCGCCGGGGCTACGCGCGGACCGGCCGCACCAGCCCCTTCCCGTACGGCGACGCGCGGTTCGGGCTGCCCACGCGCGACGACCTCGCCTTCGAGTTGCTGGTCAAGCAGCTCGGCTGACGGCCGCCTCAGAACCGCCCGGCCTCGACGATCCGCGACAGGAAGCGCCGGGTGCGCTCGTGCGCGGGCGCGCCGAAGACGTCGGCGGGCGTGCCGCGTTCGAGCACCACGCCGCCGTCGAGGAAGCAGACCTGGTCGGCGACCTCGCGGGCGAAGCCCATCTCGTGGGTGGCGATGAGCATGGTCATGCCGTCCTCTTTGAGGTCCCGGACGACGCCCAGCACCTCGCCGACCAGTTCGGGGTCGAGCGCCGCGGTGATCTCGTCGAGCAGCAGCAGCCGTGGCCTGACCGCCAGCGCCCGGACGATCGCCACCCGCTGCTGCTGCCCGCCGCTGAGCCGGTCCGGGTACTCACGCGCCTTGCCGTCGAGCCCGAGGCGGCCGAGCAGCTCGTGGGCGCGCGCCTCGGCGTCGCGGCGGGGGGCGCCGTGCACGCGGCGCGGCGCCAGGGTGATGTTGTCCAGCACCGTCATGTGCGGGAAGAGGTTGTACGCCTGGAAGACCACGCCGATGCGCCGCCGGACCGCGTCCGGGTCGGCCCGGGGGTGGGTGATCTCCTCGCCGTCCAGGAAGATCGCGCCGTCGTCGACCTCCTCCAGGAGGTTGGCGCAGCGCAGCAGCGTGGACTTCCCCGAGCCGGACGCGCCGATCAGGACGGTGACGGTGTGCTGCGGGACCTCCAGGTCCACGTCCCGCAGCACGAGGGAGCCGCCGAAGCCCTTGCGGACCGACTCCAGCCGCAGGACGGGTGCCTCGGTCATACGGTGCCTCCCTGTGACTGGCGCCGGTTCATGCGCGCGGTGACCCAGTCGGTGAACCGGGTCATGGGGATGGTGAGCGCCACGAAGACCAGTCCGGCCACGACGTAGGGCGTGTAGTTGAAGGTCTGGCTGGTGATGATCTGCGCCGCGTAGACGGCGTCGATCACCCCGGCGATGGAGACCAGGCCGGTGTCCTTCTGCAAGGACACCAGGTCGTTCAGGAGCGGTGGCACGACACGCCGGACGGCCTGCGGCAGGACCACGTGCCGGAGGGTCTGCGCACCGCTCAGCCCCAGCGAGCGGGCGGCGGCGCGCTGGCTCGGGTGGACGCTCTCGATGCCCGCCCGGAAGACCTCGGCCACGTAGGCGGAGTAGGTGAGCACCAGGCCCGCGCCGCCCAGCACGACCGGGTTCGTGGGTACCCCTTGCAGGCGCAGCGCCGGGACCCCGTAGATCACCGCCAGCAGGCAGATGATCAGCGGCAGGCCGCGGAAGAAGTCGACGTACGCGACCGCCAGTGCCCGGAGCGGGAAGAACACCGGACCGCGCAGCGTCCGGACCACGGCCAGCAGCAGGCCGAGGACCAGCACGATCGCGCCGCAGACGACCAGCAGCCGCAGGTTGAGGAGCAGGCCGTCGAGGACCTTCGGCAGGGCGAGGCGCGCGTAGTGGCCGCTGAGGAAGGTCTCCCGGACCCGTGGCCAGCCGGGGGAGCCCGTGATGCCCAGGTAGAGCACCGCCGCCGTGACCAGGGTGCTCGTCGCGGCGATCGCCGTCGCGCGGCGCGTGCGGGCCCGCCGGTGGCGCTCCCGCTCCAGGCGCCGCTGCGACGGCGTGTACGCGTCCTTGTGCAGTTCCTCGCCGAGCGTCACTTGAGCACCGGTGCGCCGACCGCGTCGGACAGCCACTGCTGCTCCAGCCTCGCGAGCGTGCCGTCCGCCCGCAGGGCGTCGACGGCCTCGGTGACGCAGGCGGTGAGAGGGCTGCCCTTGTCCAGGACGAGGCCGAACTGCTCCTGTGCGCCGGCGGTGGTCGCGAACTGCCCGACGACCTTGGCGTCGTCCAGTTCCGCGGAGGTGATGTAGAAGGCGGTGGGCAGGTCGACGACGATGGCGTCCACCTGGCCGTTCTTGAGGGCGGCGACGGCGAGGTCGTTCTTCTGGTAGACGGCCGCGGTGCGCTCCGGCTTGATCTCGTCGTTGATGAGGTCGAGGCTCGTCGTGCCGACCTGGGCGCCCAGCTTGACCTTCTTCAGCGCGGCGACGTCCGTGGCGTTCGCGGCCGGGGAGTCCTTCAGGGCGACGACGGCCTGGCGCACGTCGTAGTAGCCGGAGGAGAAGTCCACGGCCTTGCGGCGGTCCGCGGTGACGGAAACCTGGTTGATGTCGAAGTCGAAGGACTTGGCGCCGGGGGCGAAGGCGTTGTTGAAGGCGACCGTCCGCCAGGTGACGGCGCCCTTGTCGTAGCCCAGCCGCTTCGCCACCGCGTAGGCGACCGCGGACTCGTACCCCTTGCCGTTGGCCGGCTTGTTGTCCTGGAACCAGGGGGCGTAGGCGGGGTTGTCGGTGCCGATCGTCAGGACGTCCGCGGTACGGGTGTCCAGTTTGCCCGCCGCGCAGGACGCCCCGGCCGAGGCCGGGGCGGAACCTGCGGGCGACGAGGGGCCGTCGGAGGCGGAGTCCTCCTGCGGGGCGCACGCCGCCGCGGTGAGGCCGAGGAGGAGGACCGCCGCGGCGGAGGTGAGGCGCGCGGGTACCCGGAGGGCGAATGCGGTACGCATGGCGGGACATTGGCACCGCCGGGCGCCGGATGTCCACGACATCGGGGCCGGATCCCGCATGCCGGACGGTTGTGTCGGGCGTGTTGCGGGGCGGGCGGGTCACCAGTCGGTGAGGCCGCCCTCGACCGCGCGCTTGACGGCCGGCATGTCGGTGACGACGCCGTCGAGGCCGAGGGCCCGTGCCAGCGCGAGGTCCGCCGGGGTGTTCACGGTCCAGGCGATCACCGAGATCCCCGCGCGGTGGCACTCCTGCACCAGTGCCAGGCTGATCCGCCGCAGGCTCAGGCTGACGAGCTTCGCGCCGACCGCCTGCGCCCGGGTGACGATCTCCGCACCCATGGGGCCTTGGGCGACCAGCACGGTGCGCACGTCGGGCAGGCACTCGCGGATCTCGGCGAGCGCTTCGTCGTGGAAGGACAGCACGTCGACACGCTCGACCAGGTCGCGCTCGCGCATCACCTCGGCCAGTACGCGGGCCGCCGCGACGTCCTTGATCTCGGCCTGGATCGGCTTGGTGACCGCGTCCAGGACCTCCTCGAACACCGGGATCCGCTCACCGGCGCCCGCGTCCAGCTCGCGCAGCTCGTCCAGGGTGAGGTCGCCGATCGGCCCGGAGCCGTCCGTGGTGCGGTCGACCTTCACGTCGTGCATGACGATCAGGGCGCCGTCCTTGCTGAGGTGCAGGTCGAGCTCGATCTGGTCCATGTCCTCGCGCTCGGCGCGGACGAAGGAGCGGAGGGTGTTCTCGGGCTCGACGCCCATGACACCGCGATGGCCGACGGTGAGAAAACTCAAGGGGGATCGCTTCCGTGCTGGGTGCTGCGGGTGATCGACGGGACGCTGGCAGCCTAGCGGCCCCTTGCGGCACAGGGCCGAACACGGGATGAACGGCGCGGCAGCCCGCAGGAAGATCCACGGTCCGGGGCCCTTCCGGCGGAAGAATCTCCTCCGCCTCCACTTGAACGGGAGAAGCTGCCGTATATACGGTGGGCCGACAAGAGGTTCTTCAGTGAAGGAGGGGTCATGACGGAAATTCTGTCGCCGGCAGCGGCATCGATGGACAGCGCAGCCACCAGCGAGACCGGTGTGTCCGGCGGCGGTATTGTCCGGCATCCGGCGTGGGCGGTCCTGAAGCAGGCGGTGGAGGAGATCCGTCCCTGGCAGAGCAAGGACGGCTCGGTCGACTTCTCCGCGGAGGGCGCGCCCGGGCGCGCCGCCGTCGAGAGCGCCCTGGACCGGGTGGTCCGCGCCGTCGAGGACCTCTCCCCGCTCGTGCCGCACGACAAGGCCTACCACGAGGCCCTGGTCGTGGACCTGCGCCGCTGGGCCGAGGGCGGCTTCGCGGTGCCGGACTTCCTCGACTCGCTGCTGGCCTTCCACCCCGCGGCCGACCGCCAGGACGGCCTGGAGCACCTCGTGGTGTTCCCGATGTACACGCAGAACGGCAACCCGGATCGCAACCTGGAGGCCGTCGCGCTCCGCGTCGTCTGGCCGCAGTGGCTGTCCGAGCTGGAGCGCACCCGCTACGACAACCCCCTCTTCGTGCCGATCACCTTCGAGGACTTCACCCCCGGGTACGACACGAACTCCGCGGTGCTCTTCCCCGAGACCGTCGCCGTCCGCGAGGCGCCCGAGCGCTTCACCTGGGGCGGCATCTTCTGCGACCGGGAGGCCGCCCGCTTCCGCGCCGTGAGCCGCGCCGCCGTGGACACCCTCGGTCTCGCGCTCCCCGAGGACGCCGAGGAACTGCTGGCGGACCAGGACCTCAGCCAGCAGACCTTCACGCTGTGGGACATGATCCACGACCGCACGCACAGCCACGGCGACCTGCCCTTCGACCCCTTCATGATCAAGCAGCGGCAGCCGTTCTGGATGTACGGCCTGGAGGAGCTGCGCTGCGACCTCACGACCTTCAAGGAGGCCGTGAAGCTGGAGGCCGAGGGCCACGGCATGGGCCGCTACGTCCAGTACGCGATCCTCTTCGACCGCCTCTTCCGCTTCCCGGTCACCGGCGACCGCGTCCGCAACTACGACGGCCTCGGCGGCCAGCTGCTCTTCGCGTACCTGCACAAGCACGACGCCGTACGCTGGACGGACAACAAGCTCCACATCGACTGGCAGCGCGCCCCGCAGGTGACCAACCAGCTGTGCGCCGAGATCGAGAAGCTCTACCGGGACGGCATCGACCGCCCCAAGCTCGTGCACTGGTTCGCCGCCTACGACCTCGTCGCCGGCTACCTCTCGCCGCACCCCGGTTCGGTCTGGGCCAAGGGCCCGGAGGCCCTGGACCTCGACCAGCCGCCGCGGAAGCTCGTGGACGACGTGCTGCCGGACGAATTTCCGCTCAGCATGTTCTACGAGGCCCTGGCCAAGAAGCTGCGTGATGTGATCGCCTCGACCAAGGGCATCACGGCCCGCGGCACGGGTCAGGTGGCCGCGTGACCGATCCAGGCGAGGAGGCGGCGGAGATGACGGAAGCCAACGAGGCGGCCAGGGGACCCCTGGCCGGAGCCGTGATCGCGGTGGCAGGGGCCGGCGGCCCCGCCGGACGCGCGACCCTGCAGCGGCTCGCCCGTGCCGGTGCCTGGGTCATCGCCGCGGACGCCAACCCGGAGCGGCTCGCCGAGGCCGTGGACCTGGCCCGCTTCGACGCGGGCGGCGCCGGGATCACCGGGGACATCGTCGACCTGCTCGACCTGGACGCCACCCGCGAGTGGGCGGGCCGGATCGAGAAGGAGCACGGCCGGATCGACGGCATGGTCCACTTGGTCGGCGGCTGGCGCGGCTCGGCCTCCTTCCAGGAGACCGACCTCGCGGACTGGGACTTCCTGGAGAAGCTCCTCATCCGCACCGTCCAGAACACCTCGCTCGCCTTCCACGACGGGCTGCTCTCCAGCCCCTTCGGGCGCTACGTCCTGATCAGCGCCGCCGGGGCCTCCCAGCCGACCGCCGGCAACGCCGCGTACGCCGCGGCCAAGGCCGCCGCCGAGGCGTGGACGCTGGCGATGGGCGACTCCTTCCGCAAGCTCGCGGGGGAACAGGGCCCGACCGCCGCGGCCACCGTGCTGGTGATCAAGGCGCTGGTGCACGAGCAGATGCGCAAGGAGCGCCCGAACGCCAAGTTCGCGGGCTTCACCGATGTGACCGACCTGGCCGACGCCATCGCCGATGTGTGGACCCGGCCCGCCGAGGAAGTGAACGGAACCCGCCAGTGGCTGACACCCCGCCCGTGACCGCACCGTCGACCGACGCGGTCCGGCACCACGACCCCGAGGTCCGGGGCTTCGCCAGCGACAACTACGCGGGCGTCCACCCCGAGGTGCTGGCGGCGATCGCCCTCGCCAACGGCGGCCACCAGGTCGCCTACGGCGAGGACGACTACACCGCCCACCTGCAGGAGGTCTTCCGCGGCCACTTCGGCCCGCGGGCCGAGGCCTTCCCGGTCTTCAACGGCACCGGCGCCAACGTCGTGGCCCTGCAGGCGCTGACCGAGCGCTGGGGCGCGGTCGTCTGCGCCGCCTCCGCCCACATCAACGTGGACGAGGGCGGCGCCCCGGAACGGATGGGCGGCCTGAAGCTGCTCACCGTGCCCACCCCGGACGGCAAGCTCACCCCCGAGCTGATCGACCGGGAGGCCTGGGGCTTCGACGACGAGCACCGCGCGCAGCCGCAGGTCGTCTCGATCACGCAGTCCACCGAACTGGGCACCTGCTACACGCCCGAGGAGATCCGCGCGATCTGCGACCACGCCCACGAACGGGGCCTCGCCGTCCACCTCGACGGCTCGCGGATCGCCAACGCCGCGGCCACCCTCGGGGTGCCGCTGCGGGAGTTCACCACCGACGCGGGCGTGGACGTCCTCTCCTTCGGCGGCACCAAGAACGGGCTGCTGCTGGGCGAGTGCGTCGTGGTGCTGAACCCGGAGCGGGTGCGGGCGATGAAGCACCTGCGGAAGCTGTCCATGCAGCTCGCCTCCAAGATGCGTTTCGTCTCGGTGCAGTTCGAGGCGCTGCTCGCCGGTGACCTGTGGCTGCGCAGCGCCGGTCACGCCAACGCGATGGCCCGGCGCCTGGAGTCGGCCGTCCGCGCCGTCGAGGGCGTCACCGTCGTCCGCCCCGTCCAGGCCAACGCGGTCTTCGCGCGGCTGCCGCGTGAGGTCAGCGAACGGCTGCAGAAGCGCTACCGCTTCTACTTCTGGGACGAGTCGACCGGAGAGGTCCGCTGGATGTGCTCGTTCGACACCACCGAGGACGACGTGGATTCCTTCGCGGCGGCGCTGGCCGAGGAAATGGCCGCCCATTCCGCCTGAATCAGAAAAGCCGGAGGGGCGTACGGGATTTCCCGTACGCCCCTCCGTGCGTTCTTTCCGCGCCCCTCGTGGGGGCGGCGGATCACGAATTGACGCAGACGTTGCCGAGCGCGGGGTTGAGCAGCCCGATGGCGTTGATGGTGTTGCCGCACAGGTTGATCGGCACGCTGACCGGGATCTGGATGACGTTGCCGCTGGCGACACCGGGCGAGCCGACGGCGGCGGCCTGGGCCGAGGCACCGCCGTGGTCGTGGCCGCGACCGTGGTCGGTCGCGCCGGCGGCGCCTGCGGCACCCATCACGGTGGCGCCGGCGACAGCGGTCAGGGCCGCGGCCTTCGCGATGCGCATCATTCGTTCTCCTTGTGGACGATCGCTCTGTGGACCCTGATCAACGACCCGTGATGGCACCGGATGTGGGAATCCACCCGTTCGGGCCTTGCGTCAACCGGGCGAACGTCAACGACTCGTACGGGGAGGTGGTCCCGGTCTCGTAGAGCAGACCGACCGTGCCGTCGGCGAGTTCGACGAGGTCGGAGTAGGCCGCGGGACGCTCGCTGACGGGGGGTTCGGACGTCCACGAGGCGCCCTGGTCCCCGCTGACCCGGAGGGTCATCCTGCGGCGTTTCGCGGGGTCGGCCGGGCCCGAGTACAGCAGCGCCCCGTCCCGGGTGTGCAGGACGCTGCCCTGCACCTCGGGACCTTCCAGGGCGCCCTGCGGCCGGAAGATGCCGTCGATGCTGAGCCCGCCGTCGGAGCTGTAGGCGTCGGCGCGGGTGGGAGCGGAGAACCCGCGGTCGTCACGGCTGTTGACGTAGACCCGGCCCCCGGGGAGTTCGGCCATCGTGCTCTCGTTGAGGTTCAGCCAGTCGCCGGGGAGCGCCTGGACGAAGCCGATGTGCCAGTTCTGGCCGCCGTTGTCGCTGTAGAGCGCGTGGGCGCCGTGCACCGTCACGCCGGCCAGGACGGACGTGTGGTTGGCGGGCACCAGCAGACGTCCGGCGTGCGGGCCGCTCCTCAGGGCGATGGCGTGCCCCGGACCCGTCGCGTACCAGCGCCAGTTGGCGGGTTTGACCTCGGAGGTGATGTCGCGGGGCGGGGACCAGGTCAGGCCGCCCGAGTCGCTGTGCAGTTCGTAGACGAGCCGTTCCGGGCCGGTGTCGCGGCAGATCAGCAGCACGACGCGCCCGGTGCGGGGATCCACCACCGGGGCGGGGTTGCCGAAGGTCTCGGTACCGGCGTCGGCGATCGTCCGGAGCGGCTCCCAGGTGCAGCCGCCGTCGTAGGAGCGCCGGAGCACGACGTCGATGTCGCCGTCGTCCGCCCCCGAGTTGCGGCGCCCCTCGGCGAAGGCGAGGACGGTGGTCCCGCCGATGCGTACGACCGCCGGGATGCGGAAGGTGTGGTACCCCTGCGTCCCGGACCGGAAGGGCACCGACGTCGCGCAGGCGGCCGGGAGCGGTGTGGCCGCCCCGCCCGCGGACGCCTGCCACCCGGCGGCCCCGGTGAGCAGCAGGGCGAGGCCGGCCAGCGTGCGTCTGCCCCTGGCGGCGGCGAGTGTCATCGGGCGATTCCTCCGGACGGCGTGCGGTCGGCCAGCGGCGCCACATTCTCACCGGTCGTCCCGGGTCGCCGTATGACACTCCGTTCGACGCCTTTCCGGTAGTTCAATATGAGGAATTAGGCCGAAACGGCGGCGGATATGCTTGACGGTTTACCGGGTCCCGCCCTTGTCTGTGTCAGAGGTATCGACCAATGAACTTGCCCGGATCCTTTCGGGGGCGCTGGTCGAAAAGCCCGCGTGGAGCGATAGTTGTGCACCTGTCGTCCATGCCCATGACAGGGGGACACCCGCCATGACCCGACCGACCCCACGTCGTACGGTGCTGGCCGCCGCCATCGCGGCGGCAGCCGCGGCGACGACCGCCCCGCGGGCCTTCGCCGCGTCCGGCGCGGACGACTGCGACCTGGCCGACGACGTGGTGGGCAGGCCGGGCGCCCACGACGGCGACGCGGCCGCCGTGGAGTACCGGGCCTGGACGCGATGGGCCGACTGGTACCGCGGACGGGGCTCCGGCACCGGTGTCGTACCCGGTCCCCGCCCCGGCGTGGCGATCCTGCGGCCCACCGGCACGATGGAGTACACCGACCCGCACACCCGGATCACCGCCACCTGGGAGACCGCCACCTGGACCTCCCCCGAGCACACCCCGCGGCACCCGGCGACCGAGATCGTCGCCTCCTGGAACGCCCGTACGCCACCCGGCACCTGGATCCAGGTCGAGCTGGGCGCCACGTACACCGACGGCAGCCGGTCCCCCTGGTACGTGATGGGCCGATGGGCCTCCGGTGACGCCGACATCAAGCGCACCTCCGTCGACGACCAGAGCGACGGCAGGAGCAGCGTCTGGACCGACACCCTCTCCGTCGACGACCCCGCCTCGGGCCTGCGGCTCGCCTCGTACCGCCTGCGGCTCACCCTGCTGCGCACCCCCGGCTCCCGGGTCACCCCCACCGTCTGGCGGCTCGGCGCCATGGCCTCCGACGTCCCGGACCGCTTCACGGTGCCGGCCTCCGTGCCGGGCGTGGGAAGGGGGGTCGAACTGCCCGTGCCGCGCTACTCGCAGGAGATCCACAAGGGTCAGTACCCGCAGTACGACAACGGTGGCGAGGCCTGGTGCAGCCCGACGGGCTCCCAGATGGTCATCGAGTACTGGGGCCGCGAGCCGGCCGCCGCCGACCTGGCCTGGGTCGACCCCTCCTACGCGGACCCCCAGGTCGACCACGCCGCCCGCTACACCTACGACAGCCAGTACGAGGGCTGCGGCAACTGGCCGTTCAACGCGGCCTACGCGGCCACGTACCACGACATGGTCGCCGTCATCACCCGGCTGCGCGGCCTGAACGACATCGAACTGCTGATCAGGGCCGGCATCCCGGTGATAACGTCCCAGTCCTTCCTCGCCTCCGAACTCGACGGCGCGGGGTACGGGACCTCCGGGCACCTGATGTGCGTCATCGGCTTCACCGCCGACGGCGACGTCATCGCCAACGACCCCGCGAGCCCCGACGACGCCTCGGTGCGCCGCGTCTACAAGCGGTCGCAGTTCGAGACCATCTGGCTCAGGACCAAGCGCTACACCGCCGACGGGCAGCTGCGCAGCGGCACGGGCGGCGTCTGCTACCTCTACTGGCCCCTGCGGCCCTCGGGCCGCCAGGCCCGGGCCCTGCAGCGGATCGGGGTGCTCTAGGCCCCGGCGGGCGGGGTCAGCCGCCGGAGGGTACGGGTGCGAGCGGGCGCAGCGAGAAGCTGATGCTCGGCACGGGCAGCAGGCTCGGCAGGTGGGTCGGGTAGATCGGGTAGGTCGGGCGGTACGAAGGGAAGGCCGTCCGCCAGTCCTGGGCCGGCTGGTAGCCGGTCGCGCCGGGTAGGCCCGGGCCGCATTCCAGGCTGCCGTTGACGACGTGACAGGGCGTCCCGCCGGGCGGCGGCGTCGTGCCGTCGCCGCCGCCGGCGATCGCCACGACGATCCCGACGAGGGCGGCGGCGCCGACCGTCACGAGCCCGACGCGGGTCTGGTGCTTCCTCTGCTGCTCCGCGTCGGGGTCCACCACGGTCGTGAACCGCCATCCCTGGAACGACGGCTCCTTCGCGTCGCCCGGTCCCTCCGCCAGCCACGGATGCGCCGGATCGGGCGGTCCCGAGCGGTCGGGGTCCACGTCCAGGAGCGTGAGGTGGAGGCGCAGCCGGTCGAGCTGGGGCGGCTCGGAGAGCGCCTCCGTGACGAGCACGCGCAGCCCGTCGTCGGCCAGGCCGTCGCACACCAGGCGGGTGCTCCCGCCCCACAGGGGGACCCAGGCGGCCCGCCCCTCCCGGAGCAAGGTGTGGCCCACCAGTGCGTGCAGCGACTGCGCCAGCTCCTCGCCGGTGCCGTCGAACTCCCGGGCCAGCGCGCCCGGTCCGTCGTCGGCGAGCAGGCGCAGCACGGTGTCCAGCCCCGGAAGCCGCTCGCCGGTCGCGCGCGACGCGGCACGCAGGAGGTCCCAGGCACGCGTGCCCGCCACGCGGTTGGCGGAGAGCTCGATCCAGCGCTCCCACGGGACGGTCGTCCGGCTGTGGGCCAGCGGACCGCGCAGTTCCCCGAGCACACGTCCCACGTCCCCGGGGAGCAGCCGGAGCGCGCCGCTCCCGTCGTCCTCCCCGGGCGGGACGTCGAGTTCCCGCAGACGGCGCAGCCTGAGACCGAGCGGCGGGTGCGAGTCGCGCCGGTGCGGGCGGACGCGGTCGTCGTCCACCGGTACGCGCCGGACGCCCAGCTCGCCGAGGAGCGAACGGAACGCCAGGTAGGGGTTGTCGGGGTGCATCCCCACCAGTGCGGCCGGATCGAGCCATTCCTGCTGGAACCTCCGCCACGCCACCGCGGTGCCGTGCGTCGCGCGCAGCGCCGACGCCGTCACCTCGTGCCCGGCCAGGCGTGCGGCCGTGCGGTCCGCCTCCAGCTCCTGGCGGCGTCGTACCGCGAAGGTGAGCCACCGGAAGACCAGCGCGTACAGCCGTACGGAGCCGCGCACCACGAGGTGCGGGAGGGAGAACCACCTCGTCCCGGTGTTCCACTGGCCGAGGGTCGTGGCCAGGGCGGCGTCGCACCGGTACGCGACGGCCCCGAAGCGCGTGTGACGGTGGGAGAAGTGGCCGAACTCGTGGGCCAGCACGGCCCTCAGCTCCGCGTGGGTGAGGCTCGCCAGCAGGGGCAGGCCCAGGTGGAGCCGGCGCTGCCCGGACAGCAGGCCCAGCGCGGCCCCGTCCTCGGACACGGACGCGTTGACGTCCCCGGTCAGCAGCAGCACGTCAGGCGGGCGCGCCCCGACCTGCCAGGCGATGCCGGTGGCCAACTCCCACAGCGCGGGGGCCTCTTCGCGGGACACCGGTACCGCGTCCGCCCGCAGCGGCGGCGCCCTGGTGATCGCGCCCAGCCCCTGGACGATGCTCAGGAGCAGCGGGACGGCGGCCGCCGCGACGATGACACCGCGCATGGCGAGGTCGGCGTGACCGTCCCGGGCCGCGAGCAGGAAGAGGCCGAGCAGACCCAGCACGCCGAGCCCGAGCCCGCCGATCAGCACGACCAGACCCGCCAGCAGCACGATCGCCAACAGCGCCCGTAACGACGCCCACACCGCGCTCATCGGTCACCCCCCTCGCGTCCCCCGTGTCCCTCGATGATGCCCGCTCGCGGACGGCGTGGACCACTTGTCCACAGGCCCCTCAGCCGACCGGTACGCGCGCGTAACGGCCCACCACGCACAGGTCGTCGCCGATGCGTGCGGCGGCCTCGAGGAGCGGGGGCAGCAGTTCGGAACGCGACTGCTCCACGGAGCGGCGGCTGGCGTGCATGGAGACGTTGATCGCGGCCACCACCCGGCCGCCGCGGTCGCGGACGGGGACGGCGATGGACCGCAGGCCCTCCTCCAGCTCCTCGCTGACCAGGGCGTGCCCCTCGGCGGCGACCTCGTCGAGGACACGGGCCAGGCGCGGTGCGTCCGTGACGGTGTGCCGGGTCAGCCGTGCGAAGCCGGTGCGCGCGAGGTGTGCCGCGCGGTCCCGGGCGGGCAGCCCCGCCAGCAGGACGCGCCCCATCGCGGTGGCGTAGGCGGGGAAGCGGGTGCCGACCGTGATGTTGACGCTCATGATGCGGACGGTGGGCACGCGCGCCACGTACTGGATGTGCTCGCCGGACAGCACCGCCATCGACGCGGAGTCGTGCACCGCCCCGACCAGTTCGATCAGATGGGGCAGGGCGATCTCGGGGAGCGTCAGCCGCGACAGGTGGGCGCAGCCCAGCTCCAGCACGTGCGGGGTGAGCCGGAAGAGGCGGCCCTCGGAGGCGATGTAGCCCAGGTGCTCCAGGGTGATGAGGGAGCGCCGCGCGGTGGCGCGGGCCAGCCCGGTGGCCTCGGCTACGGCCGTGAGGGGGAGTTCGGCCCGGCCCCCGCCGAAGGCGGTGAGCACGGCGAGCCCGCGGGCCAGGGACTCCACGAACTCCGGCCCGAGCTCCTGCTTGGAGGCCCGCGTCCAGGCGGCGGGCGAGGGCGACGCGTCGGTGGGGGAG
>NZ_JARAVO010000169.1:0-21190 GCF_033792805.1 Streptomyces sp. PA03-1a | reverse complement strand
CTGCTGGGCGCGCCGCCGCTCCTGCGCCTCGCGCTGCATGACGTACCGGTCGGCGCGGCACTCTTCACGTCGGCCCTGCCGTGCGGGACGCTCACATGACTGGCAATTGCCAGAGGGAGGGCCGCCGGGCACCCGAGGACACCAGGGAGGCGCACAGTGGTGGACGCAGACCACACATTCGTCATCGTCGGGGCGGGGCTCGCCGGGGCGAAAGCGGCGGAGACGCTGCGCTCCGAGGGTTTCACCGGCCGCGTGATACTGATCGGGGACGAACGCGACCACCCCTACGAACGACCCCCGCTCTCCAAGGGCTTCCTGCTGGGCAACGAGGAGCGCGACTCGGTCTTCGTCCATCCCGCCGCCTGGTACGCCGAGCACGACGTCGAACTCCACCTCGGCCAGCCGGTCACCGGCCTGGACCGGACCGGCAAGCGGATCACCCTGGGCGACGGCACCTCCATCCCGTACGACAGGCTGCTGCTGACCACCGGCGCCGAGCCGCGCCGGCTGGACATCCCCGGCACCGACCTGGCCGGGGTGCACCACCTGCGCCGTCTCGCGCACGCCGAGCGACTGAAGAACGTGCTGACCTCGCTCGGCCGCGAGAACGGCCACCTGGTGATCGCCGGAGCGGGCTGGATCGGCCTGGAGGTGGCGGCCGCCGCCCGCGGCTACGGCGTCGAGGTCACGGTCGTCGAGCCGCAGCCGTGCCCGCTGCACTCGGTCCTCGGCCCGGAGCTCGGCGAGGTCTTCGCCGACCTGCACCGCGAGCACGGGGTGCGGTTCCACTTCGGCGCCCGGCTCACCGAGATCACCGGTCAGGACGGCATGGTGATGTCGGTGCTCACCGACGACGGCGAGGAGCACCCCGCCCACCACGTGCTCGCCGCGATCGGCGCCGCCCCGCGCACCGCGCTCGCCGAGGCCGCCGGGCTGGCGCTGGCCGACCGCGCCGCGGGCGGCGGCATCGCCGTGGACGCCTCGCTGCGCACCTCCGACCCGGACGTCTTCGCCGCCGGAGACGTCGCCAACGCCGAACACCCCCTGCTGGGCGGCCGGTTGCGGGTCGAGCACTGGGCGAACGCCCTCAACAGCGGCCCCGTGGCGGCCCGTGCGATGCTCGGCGGGGACGTGGTGTACGACCGGGTCCCGTACTTCTTCACCGACCAGTACGACCTGGGCATGGAGTTCTCCGGGCACGCCGCCCCCGGCACCTACGACCAGGTGCTGGCCCGGGGCGACGTGGGCAAGCGGCAGTTCATCGCCTTCTGGCTGCGCGACGGCAGGGTGCTGGCCGGGATGAACGTCAACGTGTGGGACGTGACCGACACCGTCCAGAAGCTCATCCGCTCCGGCCGCCAGGTCGACACCGACGCGCTGGCCGACCCCACGGTGCCCCTGGCCTCCCTCCTGGAGTGAGCCCGGGGGCGGTCACCTAGCATGACTGTCATGGAGCCCAGGACCGCCGTCGTACCCGTCGAGGAGATCTTCGAACTGCGCTGGAGGGTGCTGCGGCCCGGGCTCCCGCGGAAGTCGGCGATCTTCCTGGAGGACGGTCATCCGCTCGCCTTCCACATGGCGGCCTACGGCGACGGCGGCGACGGCGGCGACGAGGTCGTGGCGTGCGTCACGCTCTTCCCGGAGCAGCTGCCCGGCGACGGCGCGATCGCGTACCGCATCCGCGGCATGGCCAGCGCCCCGGAGGTCCGCGGCCGCGGCTACGGCGCTGCGCTGCTGCACGCCGCGCTGGAGCAGGCCCGGCAGCGCGGGGCCGAGCTGGTGTGGTGCAACGGCCGTACCTCGGCGCGCGGCTTCTGGGAGGGGCAGGGCTTCATGGCGGTGGGGGAGGAGTTCGTGCTGGAGCCGGCCGGGCCGCACTTCCTCTTCGTCGCCAAGCTGGTCTGACCTTCCTCGGGCCGCGCCGTAGAATCCTTCCGTGGCTGGGCGGATCAGGGACGAGGACGTCAAGGCGGTACGGGACGCGGTCCCGATCGACGCCGTCGTGTCCGAGTACCTGCAGCTCAGGAACGCGGGCGGCGGCAACCTGAAGGGCCTGTGCCCCTTCCACGACGAGAAGTCGCCCTCCTTCCACGTGAGCCCGAGCAAGGGGCTCTACCACTGCTTCGGCTGCCAGGAGGGCGGCGACACCCTCGACTTCGTGATGAAGGTCGACCACCTGTCCTTCTCGGAGGCGGTCGAGCGGCTCGCCGCCGTGGCGGGCATCACGCTGCGGTACGAGGAGGGCGGCTACACCCCGGGCCGGCAGCAGGGCGAGCGGATCCGGCTGGTCGAGGCGCACAAGGCGGCCGCGCAGTTCTACGTCGAGCAGCTGGGCGGGGCCGAGGCCGAGATCGGCCGGAAGTTCCTCACCGAGCGGGGCTTCGACCAGGCCGCCGCCGAGCACTTCGGCGTCGGCTACGCCCCGGCGGGCTGGGACCACCTCGTCCGCTTCCTGCGCGGCAAGGGCTTCACCGACCGCGAGCTGATCGTCTCCGGACTCGCCAGCGAGAGCCGCCGCGGCGGTGCCATCGACCGCTTCCGCGGCCGGTTGATCTGGCCGATCCGCGACATCACCGGCGAGGTGATCGGCTTCGGCGCGCGCAAGCTGCGCGAGGACGACCAGGGCCCGAAGTACCTCAACACCCCCGAGACGCCGATCTACAAGAAGTCCCAGGTCCTGTACGGCATCGACCTGGCGAAGAAGGAGATCGCCCGCACCAGCCGGGCCGTGGTCGTCGAGGGCTACACCGACGTCATGGCGTGCCACCTCGCGGGCGTCACCACCGCCATCGCGACCTGCGGCACCGCCTTCGGCGGCGATCACATCAAGATCCTCCGCCGGCTGCTGATGGACAACTCGGGCGCCGAGGTCGTCTTCACCTTCGACGGCGACGAGGCCGGCCAGAAGGCCGCCCTGCGCGCCTTCGAGGACGACCAGAAGTTCGCCGCCGAGACCTCCATCGCCATCACCCCCGGCGGCATGGACCCCTGCGACCTGCGCCTCGCCGAGGGCGACGCCGCCGTGCAGCGGCTGGTGGACACCCGTACCCCGCTGTTCGCCTTCGCCCTGACGTCGGTCGTCGCCCGCTACAACCTCGACACCGCCGAGGGCCGGGCCTCCGCGCTGGAAGCGGGCGCGCCCATCGTCGCGGGCATCAAGAACGCGTCCATCCAGCACGAGTACGCGGTGCAGCTGGCCGGCATGCTCGGCATCCTCGACTCGCAGTTCGTGGTGCGCCGCGTCTCCCAGCTCGCCCGCTGGCAGCGCGAACGCCGCCAGTCCGGCGGCGCCGCCCAGCCGGGCCGGGGCGCCGCGGCGCGCCCCGACGCGGCCCCGGGCCCCGCCGCGCCGGCCGGTCCGCGCGGGCCGCGGCTGGACATGCGCAGCCCCGCCCACCGGGTCGAGCGCGAACTGCTCAAGCTCGCCCTCCAGCACCCGGAACTGGTCTCCCCGGCCTTCGACGCCTACGGCGAGGACGAGTTCACCGCACCGCCGTACGCCGCCGTGCGCCGCGCCATCGCCGAGGCGGGCGGTGCCGAGGCCGCCGACGCCGAGTTCCTCGTCCGGGTCCGCGACGTGGCACCGGACGACACCGTGCGCTCGCTGGTGACCGAACTCGCCGTCGAGCCGGTCCAGCACAAGGCGCCGGACGTCTACGCCGGCAAGATCCTCGTCGACGTACGCCGTCAGGCGGTCGCCCGCCGCATCGCCCAGCTCAACGCCGACCACACCCGGCTGAGCGCCCAGGGCCCGCGCGCCGACGAGGCCCAGCTCGCCGCCGTCCAGGGCGAGCTGTGGGCGCTCCAGCAGTACGGCCAGCGCCTGCGCGAACAGGGCGTCGCGGCCCTCTGAGCCGGGCGCCGACGGCCGTCCCGCCCGGGAACGGACGGGGACGCGGGCGTGACGAGGGGGTTGCCCTCCGTCACAAAAAAGCGGCGCACGACCCTCGTGGGCATGGTGTGCCGTAGGCCACACTGGGGGCGGTGCAAGAGTCCTCGGAGCGCGGACTGCCGAGCGGTGTCGATGGTGACGCCACCGGAGTGCCGCTGACGGCGAACTCCCGGACGGGCCGTGGCGAGGACGCCGCGACCGTTCCGTCGCGGCGCGTCTCCGAGTCCGTGGCTGCGCTCACCGTGGAGGTCTCTCCCGTGCACATCCAGACACTGACGCCCCTGACGGCCCCGGCCGACGACCTGCTGGAGCGCGTGCCGGAGCAGAACCACGCGGCCGTGCACCCCGAGGAACCGGCCGGCGGACCCGACGAGGCGCAGGCGCAGGCGCGTGCGGAGGCCGCGGCGGAGACGGGGTCCGACCCCGAGTCCGATGCCGACCCGGGCCCCGTACGGCGGTCCGGCGACGAGGTCTCCGGCCCGTCCGCGGACCTGTTCCGCCAGTACCTGCGCGAGATCGGCCGGATACCCCTGCTCACCGCCGAGGAGGAGGTCGAACTCGCCCGCCGGGTCGAGGCCGGCCTCTTCGCCGAGGAGAAGCTGAACGGCACTCCGGACCCCGACTCCCGGCTCGCCGTCGACCTCGACCGGCTGGTCGTGCTCGGCCGGATGGCCAAGCGCCGTCTGATCGAGGCCAACCTGCGCCTGGTCGTCTCCGTCGCCAAGCGGTACGTGGGCCGCGGCCTGACCATGCTCGACCTGGTCCAGGAGGGCAACCTCGGGCTGATCCGCGCCGTGGAGAAGTTCGACTACGCCCGCGGCTACAAGTTCTCCACCTACGCGACCTGGTGGATCCGCCAGGCCATGAGCCGGGCCCTGGCCGACCAGGCCCGCACCATCCGGGTCCCGGTCCACGTCGTGGAGCTGATCAACCGCGTCGTGCGCGTCCAGCGCCGCCTGCTGCAGGAACGTGGCTACGAGCCCTCCACCGAAGAGGTCGGCGCCCACCTGGAGATCCCCCCGGAGCGGGTGAGCGAGGTGCTGCGCCTGGCGCAGGAGCCGGTGAGCCTGCACGCCCCGGTCGGCGAGGAGGAGGACGTCGCCCTCGGTGACCTCATCGAGGACGGCGACGCCACCTCGCCCGTGGAGTCCGCCGCCTTCCTGCTGCTGCGCGAGCACCTGGAGGCGGTGCTGTCCACCCTCGGCGAGCGCGAGCGCAAGGTCGTCCAGCTGCGGTACGGCCTGGCCGACGGGCGCCCGCGCACCCTGGAGGAGATCGGCCGGATCTTCGGCGTCACCCGCGAGCGCATCCGGCAGATCGAGTCCAAGACCCTCAACAAGCTGCGCGACCACGCCTTCGCCGACCAGTTGCGCGGCTACCTGGACTGAGCACGCACGAGCCCCCGCCGGCCGGGCCGGCGGGGGCTCGCGTCGCGGCCTCGCGGCCGGTCAGTCGACCTCCGCCACCGCCTGCGCGAACTGCGCCGCGTACAGCCGGGCGTAGGCGCCGTCCTTGGTCAGCAGCTCCTCGTGGGTGCCCTGTTCGACGATGGCGCCGCTCTCCATCACCAAGATGACGTCCGCGTCGCGGATCGTGGACAGCCGGTGCGCGATGACGAAGCTGGTCCGCCCGTGGCTGAGCTGCGCCATGGCCCGCTGGATCAGCACCTCGGTACGGGTGTCGACCGAGCTGGTGGCCTCGTCGAGGACGAGGATCACCGGGTCGGACAGGAACGCCCGCGCGATGGTGATCAGCTGCTTCTCGCCGGCGCTGACGCCCGTGCCCTCGTCGTCGATGACGGTGTCGTACCCGTCCGGGAGGGTGCGGACGAAGCGGTCCGCGTGCGCGGCGCGCGCGGCCTCCTCGACCTGCTCGCGGGTCGCGCCCTCGGTGCCGTACGCGATGTTCTCCGCGATCGTGCCGCCGAACAGCCACGTGTCCTGCAGCACCATGCCGATGCCGGAGCGCAGTTCCTCCCGCGGCAGGGACGCGATGTCGGTGCCGTCGACGGTGATCCGCCCGCCGGTGACCTCGTAGAAGCGCATGAGCAGGTTGACCAGCGTGGTCTTGCCCGCGCCGGTCGGGCCGACGATGGCGACCGTGTGGCCCGGTTCGACGGTCAGCGACAGGTCCTCGATGAGCGGCTTCTCCGGCTCGTAGCGGAACGCCACGTCCTCGAAGCGGACCTCGCCGTGCTGCTCCTTGCGCAGCCCGAGCGTCTTCGGCTCGGGGCTCTGCTCCTGGGCGTCGAGCAGCTCGAAGACCCGCTCGGCGGAGGCGACCCCGGACTGCACCAGGTTGGACATGCTCGCCACCTGGGTCAGCGGCTGGCTGAACTGCCGGCTGTACTGGATGAAGGCCTGGACGTCGCCGATGGACAGCGCGCCGCTGGCCACCCGCAGCCCGCCCACGACGGCCACCAGGATGTAGTTGACGTTGCCGATGAACATCATCGCGGGCTGGATGACGCCCGAGATGAACTGCGCCCGGAAGCCCGACTGGTAGAGCGCCTCGTTCTGCTCGCGGAAGGCCTCCGCGGACTCCTCCTGGCGGCCGAAGACCTTCACCAGGGTGTGCCCGGTGTACATCTCCTCGATGTGGGCGTTGAGCTTGCCGGTGGTCCGCCACTGCTGCACGAACTGCGGCTGGGCCCGCTTGCCGACCGCCGTGGCGACGAACACCGACAGCGGCACGGTCACCAGCGCCACCAGCGCCAGCAGCCAGGAGATCGAGAACATCATCACCAGCACGCCCACGATCGACAGCAGCGCGAAGATGATCTGCCCCATCGTCTGCTGCAGCGTCTGGCCGATGTTGTCGATGTCGTTGGTGGCCCGGCTCAGCACCTCGCCGCGCGGCTGCCGGTCGAAGTACGACAGGGGCAGCCGGGCCAGCTTCGCCTCGACGTCCTGGCGCAGCCGGAACACGGTGCGCTGGATGACCGTCGTGGCCAGCCGGCCCTGGACGACCGCGAAGACCGCGGCGGCCGCGTAGATCGCGAGGGCGGTCAGCAGCACGTGGCCCACGGCGTCGAAGTCGATCCCGGCGCCCGGGGTGAAGTCGGCGGACTGCAGCAGGTCGGCGAGGGTGTTGCTGCCCTCCTGCCGCAGGTGCTCGATCGCCCCGGCCTTGTCGGTGCCCGCGGGCAGCGAACGGCCGAGGACCCCGGCGAAGATCAGGTCGGTGGCCTTGCCCAGGATCCTCGGGCCGATGACGTTGAGGGCGACGCCCAGCGTCGTGCAGGCCAGCATGGCGACGACCAGGGTGCGCTCGGGGCGCATCAGCCCCAGCAGCCGCTTGCCGGAGCCCTTGAAGTCCATGGACCGCTCGGTGGGCTGGCCGCCCATGAACCGCATCGGCCCCGCCGTGGGTGCGGGCCCCCTCCGGGGCGCGGGGACGCTCATGCCGCCTCCTGCTCGGTGAGCTGGGAGAGCACGATCTCCCGGTACGTGGGATTGCCGTCCATCAGTTCGTGGTGGGTGCCCGTGCCGACCACACGGCCCTCGTCGAGGACCACGATCCGGTCGGCGTCGCGGATGGTGCTGACCCGCTGCGCGACGATCACGACGGTCGCGTCCGCCGTCTCCCGGGCCAGCGCCCGGCGCAGCGCGGCGTCGGTGGCGTAGTCCAGCGCGGAGAAGGAGTCGTCGAAGAGGTAGACGGTGGGCTTGCGCACCAGGGCCCGCGCGATGGCGAGGCGCTGGCGCTGGCCGCCGGAGACGTTGGTGCCGCCCTGGGCGATCGGGGCGTCGAGTCCGGAGCCGCCGCCCTCCTGCGCGAGCCGCTCCACGAAGTCCCGGGCCTGCGCGATCTCCAGGGCGTGCCAGAGCTCCTCGTCGGTGGCCTCGGGGTTGCCGTAGCGCAGGTTGGAGGCGACCGTCCCGGTGAACAGGTACGGCTTCTGCGGGACCAGGGCGACCGTCTCGGCCAGGTGCGCCGCGTCCAGTTCGCGGACGTCGGTGCCGTCGATCAGCACCTGGCCGCCGGTGGCGTCGAACAGCCGCGGCACCAGACCCAGCAGGGTCGTCTTGCCGCTGCCGGTGGAGCCGATCACCGCCGTGGTCTCACCGGGCCGGGCGACCAGGTCGATGCCGCGCAGCACCTCGGCCTCGGCGCCCGGGTACGCGAAGTCCGCGGCGCGCAGCTCCAGCTCGCCGCGCCGTACCGCGAGCCGCACCGGATCGGCGGGCGGGGTGACGCTCGGGTCGGTGCCCAGCACCTCCTCGATGCGCTCGGCGCAGACCTCGGCACGCGGCACCATCATCACCATGAAGGTGGCCATCATGATCGACATGAGGATCTGCATCAGGTAGCTGATGAAGGCGGTGAGCGCGCCGATCTGCATGCCGCCGCTGTCGATCCGGTGGGCGCCGAACCACAGCACGGCCACGCTGGTGACGTTCACGACGGCCATCGCGACCGGGAACATCAGCGTCATCATCCGCCCGGCGCGCAGCGCGACGTCCGTCAGGTCGTCGTTGGCCTTGCGGAAGCGGGCCTGCTCGAAGTCGTCCTTGACGAACGCGCGGATGACCCGGATGCCGGTGATCTGCTCCCGCAGCACCCGGTTCACCGTGTCGAGCCGTTCCTGCATGGAGCGGAAGAGCGGACGCAGCTTCCGCACCAGCAGCAGCACCAGCACGCCCAGCACCGGCACCACCGCCAGCAGCAGCGAGGACAGCGGCACGTCCTGGCCGAGCGCCATGATGATGCCGCCGAAGCACATGATCGGTGCCGAGACCATCAGCGTGAAGGTCATCAGCACCAGCATCTGCACCTGCTGGACGTCATTGGTGGTCCGGGTGATCAGCGAGGGGGCGCCGAACTGCCCGACCTCGCGGGAGGAGAAGCGCTGCACCCGGTCGAAGACGGAGGCGCGGATGTCCCGGCCGACCGCCATCGAGGTGCGGGCGCCGTGGTAGACGGCGCCCACCGAGCAGGCGAGCTGGACGAGGGTCACGGCGAGCATGATGGCGCCGACCCGGAGGATGTAGCCCGTGTCCCCCTTGACGACGCCGTCGTCGATGATGTCGGCGTTGAGAGTGGGCAGGTAGAGCATGGCGAGGGTCGCCACGAGCTGCAGTACGACGAGCACGGAGACGGCACGCCTGTAGGGCAGGAGATGGGACCGCAGAAGACGGATCAGCACGACGGATGACCCTATAGTCCGATGGTTGCCGTAGGCACACGATTTACCGGCTCATGGCCGACACCGGGATCAACCCGGGAACGCCCCCGGATGCGTCTGCTCACGCACCGCGACGTACTGCTGCCGCACCGAGTGCCCGATCGGCCCGTCGTCCGGGCCCGGTTCGGCCACGGCGTAGTCCGCGGGGTGCCAGTACGGAGGCTGCTCCGGCGAGGCCGTGCCGTTCACCACCCCCAGTGACCAGGCCGCCTGCCGGGCCGCGCCCAGCGCCGCGTACTCGCCCGGCGGCGGCACGACGACCTGCGCGCCCAGCAGTGCCGGGGCCATCGACCGTACGGCGGGGAGGTCACCCGCCGGGCCCAGCAGGAAGATCCGGCGCACCTCCACCCCGCGCGCCCGCAGCACGTCCAGCGCGTCCGCCAGCCCGCACAACATCCCCTCGAACGCCGCCCGCGCCAGGTGCTCCGGCTTCATGCTCTCGCGCCGCAGCCCGTGCAGCGTCCCCGCGGTGTGCGGCAGGTCAGGTGTGCGCTCGCCCTCCAGGTACGGCAGCAGCACCAGGCCGTACGAACCCGGGGTGGAGCGCATCGCCAGCTCCGACAGCCCGGCCAGGTCGGTGCCGAGGAGCTCGGCGGTGCCGCGCAGCACCCGTACGGCGTTGCGGGTGTGGACGACCGGCAGATGGCGGCCGGTCGCGTCGGCGAAGGAGGTGATCAGGCCGGTCGGGTCGCTCAGCGCGTGGTGGTGCACCGCGAAGACCGTCCCCGCCGCGCCCAGCGACACCACCGCGTCCCCCGGGCCGACGCCCAGTCCGAGGGCGGCCGCCATGTTGTCCCCGGTACCGGCCGAGATCAGCAGCCCCTCCGGGGTCCGGCCGGCCGGCTCGGCGGGGGCCAGCACGTCGGGCAGCTGCACCGGATGGCCGAGCGCCAGCTCCACGATGTCCGTGCGCCACTGTCCGGTCGCCGCCGACCAGTAGCCCGTGCCCGAGGCGTCGCCCCGGTCCGTCGTGCGCCGCCGGGGGCGGCCCATGAGCTGCCACACCAGCCAATCGTGCGGCAGCAGCACCTGCGCGGTGCGCTGCGCCGAGGCGGGTTCGTGCCGGGCCAGCCAGCGCAGCTTGGCCACCGGGTACGCGGCCTGCGGCACCGCCCCGACCGCCTCGGCCCAGGCGCCGGGACCGCCCAGCTCCTCGGTCAGGTCGGCGGCCTGGATCTGCGCCCGCTTGTCGTTCCAGAGCAGTGCGGGCCGCACGAGCGCCCCACCGGCGTCCAGCGCCAGCATCCCGTGCTGCTGTCCGGAGACCCCGATGGCCTCCACGCCCTCGAGCATCCCGCCCTTGGCGGCCTCGCCCAGCGACAGCAGCCAGGCCTCGGGGTCGATCTCGGTCGGCGTCCCGGCGCCCTCGCCGCCCGGCAGGGGGTGCGGGGCGTGCGTCTGCCGGAGCACGGCTCCGTTTTCGGTGTCGCACACGACGACCGTCGTGCCACTGCCCGAGCTGTCGATCCCCGCCACAATCCCCATGCGGGCATCATGCCGCACCCGGCGCGTACGGCGGAAAACCGGGCACCTTCACCCGCATCCGCCCGCGCCGGACCGGCGTCGTCAGGTGTTGCTGGTGCCCCAGTCGTCCTCGACCGCCGAGCCGTTGCCGCGCACGCGGCGCAGCCGCTCCGCGACCGCCGGCGGCAGCCGGTCCCCGACCTTGGCGGTCACCGCGTCCACGGCCTTCACGGCCGCCCCGCGGCCCGCCTGGCCCGCGGACTCCACGGTGTTCCGCACCGCCGGGTTCTGCGCGATGCGCTGGGCGCTCTTGCGCAGCTGCTCGTACCGGTCGCGGCCGGCCCGCGCCCCGAGCACGTACCCGACGGCGACCCCGCTGATGAACGTCAGCCGGTAGCGCATGGCTCCACCCTCTCCTCGTCTCGGGGCTGTGCTTCGCGCCTACCCGTCGTGGCCTGCGGACAACCACGGAGATACCGGTTGGCGGAGCACCCCCCACCTTGCGCTAATGTATGTGTCGCAGCGAGCGCACGCCGTCCGGGATGCCGGAAACGGGTGCATTCGGTGCAAGCGGAGCGATCCCCTGTAGCTCAATTGGCAGAGCAGCCGGCTGTTAACCGGCAGGTTACTGGTTCGAGTCCAGTCGGGGGAGCTCGCGCTCCTCTATCCCCTGTAGCTCAATTGGCAGAGCAGCCGGCTGTTAACCGGCAGGTTACTGGTTCGAGTCCAGTCGGGGGAGCAGCGGTCAAGGACCCCCGTGGGGGTCCTTTTTCGTGTCCCCGGGAACCGATCATCCGGTGATCGCAGTCCACCAGGTGGTGCGTCTGTGACCCGCGAGGGCGACAGATCGTATGAGCAGCTATGCTGCGGCAGACGGCGTGCACGGGATGGTGACGGCACGCCGTACGGGGCGGTAGCTCAGCCGGTTAGAGCAGCGGACTCATAATCCGTCGGTCGTGGGTTCGAGTCCCACCCGCCCCACCAAGGGCCGTGGGCCCGCAGGTTCAGGACCTGCAGCGGGATAACGAACGAAGCCCCTCCGGGTCACCCGGAGGGGCTTCACTGATCGTTGGCCGGTCCGTCGAAGGGCTCGGCGACGGCCCGGATGCGGGGTGGGCGGAAGGCCGCGCGCCCGGCCGTACGGCTGTGCGGGACGCGCCCCCGGTACGCCCATTCGCTGAGGCGCACCGTCGGCGGGGACGGGCGGGTGCGGGATGCGGGTCCCGTCGTCACCCAGCCGCGTACGCTTTGCGGCACTCCTCGGCTGCCGTGAAGTACGCGTCGCGGAAGTCGCTTTGGAGGTCAGGTGGCAAGTACTCGAACGTGACCTCGCCCTGCACGATCACCGCCATCGTGTGGGAGGCCGCCGCGAGCGGGGTCCATGCCGTGTCGAGGTTTTCGGCGTGCGAAGCCTTGTTGGCGGTGGCGCTCGCCTCTGCCGCTGCGGTGTCCACGTGCACCGGCACGGTGGGGTCGGGGCCCGGCAGGTGGGCGTCCTGGCCGAAGCCCCATGATCGGCAGACGGACTGTGCTTCGGCCAGGGCTGTGGCTCTCTGCCCGGTGACGCCGTCACCGCTGGTGCACCCGGCGAGGGTGAGGGCTGTCGTTGCGGCGGCGCAGACGGCCAGTGCTGCACGCAGCCCTGATCGGCTGCGCGCGTGCGGCGCGAGGTCTGAGCTCTCGTTGGCGGCCATTCCGGCCCTCCCCGTGTGAGTGGCCTGCGCATCCTACGCGTCCGCGGAAGCGCCGTGGACGGAACGGTGACCGGGGCGCCGGGCCCGCACGGCTGCCCAACTGCCCTGGTGCGCGGTCGCGTTCGCCGGGGAGGGGCCGCGCGGGGAATCCGGCGCCGTCGGACGGCACGTCACACCGTGGACAGGTCGATCGCCCGGTCGGCGTCCGCGGGGCGCAGGACGCGGAGGATGCCCTCCAGGAGGTAGTAGTCGGCGTAGGGGACGGAGACCTCGACGCCGTCCTCGGCGGGGCGGTTGCGGGTGCAGCGGGCGACGACGGCCTGGGCGCGGGTGGAGCGGGTGGTCAGGCAGGTGCGGGACAGGGCGAGGAGCAGCTGCAGGGCGCTCTCGCGGTAGCGGGCCGTGCCGGTGGCTGCGGCGAGGTCGAGCAGGCCGCAGGCCATGACCGCGCCGGCCGAGGCGTCCTTGACGTCGTTCGGCTGCTGCGGGGCGAGGTAGTCCCAGACGGGGACGTGATCGGGCGTCAGCGCGCCGAGCGCGAAGTCCGCGAGCCTGCGGGCCGTGGCGAGGAACTCCGGGTGGCCGGTGCGGCGGAACATCGTGGTGAAGCCGTAGACGCCCCAGGCCTGGCCGCGGGACCAGCAGGAGGCGGGGCTGTAGCCCTGCACGGTGTTGGGCCCGACGGGGGCGCCGGTGGCCGGGTCGAAGTCGAAGACGTGCGGCGTGGAGCCGTCGGGCCGCAGGAAGTGGCGCTGGGTGGTCCGCGCGTGCGCGACGGCGATGTCGAGGTAGGCCGGGTCCCCGGTCTGCCGGCCGGCGAAGGCCAGGAGGTCGAGGTTCATCATCGTGTCCATGATCACCCGGCCCGCGTTGTCGGCGCTGCCGAGAGCGCCCCAGGCCCGGATGAAGCGGCCTGCCGAGTTGTACCGCCTGATCAGGGAGGACGCCGCCTGCAGGGCGCCGTCGCGCCACTTGGGGTCGCCGGTCAGGCGCCAGGCGGTCACCCAGGACGGGGAGAAGAGGAAACCGAGGTCGTGCGTGCCGGTGTCGGTGCGCCGGGGCGCCAGCCGTTCCGCGGCGGCGAGGGCCAGGGAGCGGAACTGCGGGTCGCCGCTGTGCAGCCACGCCATCCACAGCGTGCCGGGCCAGAACCCGCCGACCCAGTCGCCGTCGGCGGAGTAGGTCCACTTTTCGAACTTCGTGATGACGGGGAACGAGGTCACCCCGGGTGCCACCGCGCGCAGCTTCGCCACCGCGTAGTCCGCCGCCTCCCGCAACGTGCGGGTGGTCGCGGCCGGGTCGTCGGCGTACGCGGTGTGCGCGGGGGGTGCGGCCTGTGCCGGGGGAGCGAGCGCGGTGGTCGCCGCGGCGGCGCCGGCGGCGGTGGTCAGCAGATGGCGCCGGGAGATGCCCATGGGTGCCTGCCATTCGGAGTGGGGGGTCGCGAGGAGGCCAGGGTCAGCCTGGCATGCCTATGACAGTGCTGTACACCTACGTGGCGCGGGTTCTTGTACGTGAACGAACGTCGTCGAGGGTGGCTGGAGGGGCGCTCTTGACGCCCTGTCGACACCGGCCTAGGTTCCGGTGGCGCGTTCACGGAGATGTGTTCCGTTCATATAGAGAGACAGAGGGAGAAGAGACATGCGCACCCCTTGGGGCCACTCCCGGCGCCGCCGCGCAGGCGTCGTCGCCGTCCTCGCGGCCCTCCTCGTCCCGCTGGCCTCCGCCGCCCCGGCCGCGGCCCGGCCGGACGGGCGCCACGGCACGGCCGGCGGGCCCACCACGGCACCGCGGACGGTCGTCCTCGACGGGAAGGACCTGGTACGGGCGAAGGCCCGGCTGCGCGCCGGCGATCCGCGGGCCCGCCGCGCCCTGCGGGACCTCGCCGTCCAGGCCGACGCCTGGCTGGGGCAGGGCCCCTGGACGGTCGTGGACAAGGACCGCGTCCCGCCCAGCGGTGACCTGAACGACTACTTCAGCCAGGCCCCCTACTGGTGGCCCGGCGCGCCCAGGACCCCGGACAACCCCCAGGGCTGCCCGTACGTGCAACGCGACGGGGAGCGCAACCCCGAGGTCGACGGGCTCACCGACCACGACGAGCGGGGCAAGGTCTTCGAGTCGGCCTACGAGCTCTCCCTCGCCTGGTACTACACCGGAAGGCACGCCTACGCCGAGCACGCCGCCCGCATCCTGCGCACGTGGTTCGTCGACCCGGCGACACGGATGAACCCGAACCTGGGCAACGCGCAGGCCATCCCCTGCCGTTACGACGGGCGTGCCATCGGCATCATCGACTTCTCCCAGGGCTTCACCAGCCTCCTGGACGCCACCGCCGTCCTCGATCTGGGCGCACCCGGCTGGTCGGCGCGGGACCGTGACGGCATGCGGACCTGGGAGAACAGCTTCCTCGACTGGCTGGTGGACAGCGACTTCGGCAGGCAGGAGGGCGCCGCCGCCAACAACCACGGCACCTTCCACCACATGCAGGTCGCCGCGCTCGCCGCCGCCACCGGCCGCACCGCGCTCGCCCGGCGGACCGTCACCGCCGCCCGGGCCGGGCTGATCGACCCTCAGATCACCGCCGACGGCAGCCAGCCGCAGGAGCTGGCGCGCACCCGCAGCTGGCACTACTCCACCTTCAACCTGGTGGCTTTCACCCGGCTCGCCGCCGTCGGCGACCACGTGGGCGTCGACCTGTGGCGCCACACGGGCCCGGGCGGCGCGTCACTGCGGCGGGCCGTCGACTTCCTGCTGCCGGCCGCCACCGGTGCCGGGCCGTGGCCCCACCCCGAGCTGGACTTCCACGCCTACGCCGCCTCCGACCTCGTCCACGCCGCCGCCGACCACGGCGACCGGCGGGCGCGCGCCGCGCTCGCGGACCTGGAGGCGCCCCCGGGCGGCGACCTGTGGGCGCTCCGGCCCGCACCGGAGCAACTGGACGGCATCACGGGCTGAACGGGGACGGCCGGGGCCCCGGTTCCCTCCGGATGCGCCATCCGGGTGACTGTGATGTGCTGGACCTGTCGATGACGGCCCGGCACCGCGATCCGGGTGCCACGGGCCCCGGCCATCCCGCCCCTCCCCAGGGGGCCGGTGATCCGCGCTCCCTCGCAGGCACCGTCGTGTGCCCGGTGCCTCGGGAGCGCCGGCACCGAACCGGCACCGACCGCACCGACCGATCCGGCCACCTGATCCGACCAGCTGATCCGAGGTGGAGTCCATGGCTCTCGCGAAGAAGCTCGCCGCAGGAACGATCGCCGCGCTCGCGACGGGGGCCCTGGTCCTCGGCGGCACCGGTACGGCGGTCGCCGACGACGGCTGCCACGCCGGGAGCGGGCAGGACGGTTCCGTCTCGCACTGCGCGCCGGGCGACTCGGGATGGTCCGCGGCGGACGTCCAGGAGGCGCTGCAGTCCTTCCTGCAGGCCCATCCGGACATCGCCGCCGACCCCCATGTGCAGGCCTTCGCCGCCCTCGCCACGCAGTGGCTGGAGGCGCATCCCGGCATGACGCAGGACCAGTTGGCGGCGGCGCTGGAGCCGGTCGTCTCCTGCCTGGAGGCGGGCGGCGCACCGGAGTCCTGCGTGATGTCGCCGTCCTGACGGAAGGGCCGGACGATGCCGGACAGCCCGATGATCCTCGTGACCGGCGCCGCCGGGAGCGTGGGGGCGGTCGGGCACAGGACCGTCGAATTGCTGAGGGAACGCGGCTTCCCCGTCCGCGCCTTCGTCCACCGCGAGGACGAGCGGGCGGTGCAACTGCGGGACACCGGGGCAGAGGTGTTCGCCGGCGACCTGACCAGGACCGCGGACGTCGCGCGGGCCGCCGAGGGCTGCGGCCGGATGTACTTCGGGATGGGCGTGTCGGTGCAGTACCTGCAGGCCGCCGCGACGACGGCGGCCGTGGCCCGCGCGCACGGCGGGCTCGACGTGCTGGTCAACATGTCGCAGATGACGGTGTCCCAGATGAACCTCACCAGCACGTCCGAGTCGAAGCAGCAGTGGCAGCAGTGGCTTGCGGAGCAGGTCATGGACTGGTCGGGGGTGCCGGTCTGCCACATCCGGCCGACGGTCTTCATGGAGAACCCGCTCTTCCTCGGCCTCGGTTTCCGCTCGGTCGCCCGGGACGGCACGATCCGCCTGCCCTTCGGCGACGCGCGGACCTCGCCCGTCGCGGCCCGTGACGTCGCCGAGGTGGTCACGGCGGTGCTGGCCGACCCGGCGTCGCACGTCGGCCGGGTCCACGAGCTGACCGGGGCCGGGTCCCGGGACATGACGGCGATCGCCGACGAGTTCACCGAGGTGCTGGGGCGGAAGGTCGATTACGTCGACGTGCCATACGACGAGTGGGCCGGGGAACTGGACGCCCTGGGGCTCCCCGAGCACGTACGGCAGCACATCGCCACCATGGCCCGCCTCCACGCGGCGAACCGGTACGACCGCGCGACCGACGACGTCAGGGAGATCCTGGGCAGACCGGCCTCCGGCATACGCGAGTTGGTCGAGGAGCACCCGGAGGTGTTCGGCTGACGCCGCCGGTGGACCGCGTCGTCGGTGCTCCGTCAGCGGTCCGCGCAACAGGGCGCCGGGTTGGCCACCTCGAACGGGGCCGGACGCCCGCCCACGCCCGCACCGGGCTGGCCCCCGCGGTGAAGGCGCTCGCCATGGCGGGCGTCGTCCTCGCGGCCGCGATCGCCTACCTCGTGGCAGTCGCCCTCCTCTCGGCGGCGCTCGGTTAGGGCCTGCCGAGGCGGCCACTGCGGGCGAGGGGCCGGAGCGCCACGCTGCGGCTCTTAGGGTGGGGGCATGGCCTCCTCGACCCCGCCGAACGCCGCTCCGGACGCAACACCGCCCGGGCAGGCTCCCGTTGACCCCGCCGAGCTGATCGCCGACCCCTACGGGGCGTACGGCAGGCTCCGCGAGGCCGGTCCCGTCCACCGCGTCACCGGTACCGACGGGCGTCCCGCCTGGGTGGTCACCCGGTACGAGGACGTGCGTCAGGCGCTCGGCGACCCGCTGCTGTCCCTGGACAAGCGCAACGCCCTGCCCGGCAACTACTCGGGGTTCGCGCTGCCGCCCGCCCTCGACGCCAACCTGCTGAACATGGACCCGCCGGACCACACCCGCATCCGGCGCCTGGTGTCGCAGGCCTTCACCCCGCGCCGTGTCGCGGACCTGCGCGAGCCGGTCCGCCGTACGGCCGCCGAACTGCTGGACGCCGTGGCCCCCGACGGCCGCGCCGACCTGATCGGCGCCTATGCCGCGCCACTGCCGATCCGCGTCATCTGCGACCTGCTCGGCGTCGCCCCCGGCGACCGCCGCGACTTCCGGGGCTGGACGGACGCCCTGGTCGCCCCGGACCCGTCGCGGCCCTCCGCGGCGAAGGAGGCGGTCGCCGCCATGCTCGCGTACTTCGGGCAGCTCATCGCGCGCAAGCGCGCCCACCCCGAGGACGACCTGCTCTCCGCGATGATCGCCGCCCGTGACGACGGCGACCGGCTCAGCGAGGACGAGCTGATGTCGCTGACCTTCCTCGTCCTGTTCGCCGGGTACGAAAACACCGTGCAGCTCATCGGCAACGCCGTCCTGGCGCTGCTGACGCACCCCGGGCAACTGGCCGCCCTGCGGGCCGAGCCGGGCGGGGCCGCGGCGGCGGTCGAGGAGCTGACCCGCTGGGACGGGCCGGCGCCGCTGGCCATCCGGCGCTTCCCGCTGGAGGACGTCACCATCGGCGGCGTGACGGTCCCCGCCGGCGAGACGGTGCTGCTGTCGCTGGCCGCGGCCAACCGCGACCCCGCCCGCTTCCCCGAGCCCGACCGGCTCGACCTCGGCCGCGCCGACACCGCGCACCTCGGCCTCGGGCACGGCATCCACTACTGCCTCGGCGCTCCGCTGGCCCGGCTGGAGACCGGGATCGCGCTCACCGAGCTGCTGGCCCGCTTCCCGGGGCTCGCCCTGGACGCGGACCCCGCGCAGCTGCGGTGGCGCCCGTCGATGCGCACCCGCGGCCTGGTGGCCCTCCCGGTCCGTTTCTGACGGCGGTACAGGACGGGTCACCGGCGGGCGGCGACGGTCGCCGCCACGGCCACCGCCAGCGCGCACCCGGTGGCCGCGCCCAGGGCGGCGGGCGGTGTCACCAGGAGCACCAGGAGGCCCCCGGCCAGGGCGCCGGCCACCAGGGCGGCGACGCTCAGTGCCTGGCGTAGGGCCATCCGCCGGTCGTGCGCGGTGGCACCGGTGCCGCTGAGCAGCCCGACCAGGGTGCGGGTCATCACGGTCGTGGTCAGGCCCGCAACGCCGACGCGTCCGGCCATCGCGTTCTGGATGCCCATCGCCACCGCGCAGACCACCACCAGCACGCGCCGCGGCCCGTCCAGCGCATGCAGGGCCGTGGCCGAGGCCAGCAGCGCGGTCTCGCACACCGCGGCCACGCCCACCAGCGCGATCGGGCGGGTCAGCCGGGCCAGAGCCGCCCGGCAGAAGAGGATGCCCACGGCGAAGCCGCCGAGGGCCACCAGCGAGGTGACGACGGAGAACTGGGGCGCCCCGGCCAGGCCGAGGCTGACGAAGACCAGGTTGCCCGTCATGTTCGCCACGAAGACATGGCCCAGGCTGAGGATGCTCACGGCGTCGACCAGCCCGCTGAGCACGGTGAGGACGAGCAGCAGCACGGTCAGCAGGCGCTGCCGGTCCCCTTCCGGGCCACCGCTCATGTCCAGCCGCCTTCCACAGGGGTTCGCCGCCGCTCCTGGTCAGGATGCACCGGGCCGGGCCCCGGAGCAGACTTGTGCGTGTCCCGCCCCGACCCGGGCGCGCCCCCGAACCGAAGGAGCGTGGTGATGGCGGAACCGCTGCCGCAGCCGGTGCTCAGCCCTCTCACCACGTCCGCGATCTTCCTGGTCGTGACGGTCGACCCCGGCGGGGAGACCACCGTCCGCGATCTGCTGGAGGACCTGTCCGGGCTGCAGCGCTCGGTCGGCTTCGGCACCCCGGACGGGCGGCTGAGCTGTGTCGCCGGGGTGGGGTCGAACGTGTGGGGCCGCCTCTTCGGCGGGCCGCGCCCCGCCGGACTGCACCCCTTCGCCGAGCTGACCGGGCCCCGCCACCAGGCGCCCGCCACCCCGGGCGACCTGCTCTTCCACATCCGGGCCACCCGGCTGGACCTGTGCTTCGCCCTGGCCTCGCTGGTCATGGACCGGCTGCGCGGCCATGTCACGGTCCGTGACGAGGTGCACGGCTTCAAGTACCTCGACGTCCGCGACCTGCTGGGGTTCGTCGACGGCACGGAGAACCCGGTGGGCCCCGAGGCGACCGAGGCGGTCCTGACCGGCGACGAGGACCCGGACTTCCGTTGCGGCAGCTACGTGATCGTGCAGAAGTACGTCCACGACCTCGACGCCTGGAACGCCCTGCCCGTGGAGGCGCAGGAGCGGGTGATCGGCCGCAGCAAGCTGGGCAACATCGAGATGGACGACGACGTCAAGCCCGCCGACTCCCACGTCGCCCTGACCACGATCGTCGAAGCGGACGGCACCGAGCGGCAGATCCTCCGCGACAACATGCCCTTCGGCCGGGTGGGCTCCGCCGAGTTCGGGACGTACTTCATCGGCTACGCGCGGACGCCCGAGGTCACCGAGCGGATGCTGCGCAACATGTTCCTCGGCGACGGGCAGGCGAGCCACGACCGGATCCTGGACTTCTCCCGGGCCGTGACCGGCACGCTGTTCTTCGTGCCCTCCGCCGACTTCCTGGACGACCTTCCCGATCCGCCCGCCGTCGCGGCCGCCCCGGCCGCGAAGTCGCTGGGGATCGGCGACCTGAGGAAGACCGTCACGTCATGAACAACCTGCACCGGGAACTCGCCCCGATCTCCGAAGCCGCCTGGGACGACCTGGAGGAGGAGGCGCGGCGCACCTTCAAGCGCCATGTCGCCGCCCGCCGCATCGTCGACGTGCCCGAGGCCGCCGGCCCCGAGTTCGCCGGGGTGAACACCGGCCACCTCGACCCGGTCGAGGCGCCCCACGAGGACGTCCTCGCCCGGGTGCGCCGCGCGCAGCCGGTCGTCGAGCTGCGCGTGCCCTTCACGGTCGCCCGCAGCGAGGTCGACATCGTCGAGCGCGGTGCCCAGGACGCGGACTGGCAGCCCGTGAAGGACGCCGCCCGGCGCATCGCGTTCACCGAGGACCGGGCGGTCTTCGAGGGGTACGCGGCGGCCGGCATCGCCGGCATCCGCGCGAGCGCCTCGAACCCGCCGCTGAGCCTCCCCGCGGACGTGCGCGACTACCCCAACGCCGTCAGCCAGGCCATCTCGGCGCTCCGCCTCGCCGGCGTCGGCGGCCCGTACACGCTCGCGCTGAGCGCCGACGCGTACACCGCCGTCAACGAGACCTCCCACTACGGCTACCCGATCCACGCCCACCTGGCCCGGCTCCTCGACGGGGAGATCGTGTGGGCGCCCGCCATCGACGGGGCGTTCCTGCTCTCCACCCGCGGCGGCGACTTCGAGCTGCGCATCGGCCAGGACGTGTCCATCGGCTACCTGTCGCACGACGACACCAGCGTGCGGCTGTACTTCCAGGAGACCCTCACCTTCCTGGTGCACACGGCGGAGGCGGCGGTCGCGCTCACGGCCGCGTGACGGATGACGGATGACGGATGACGGGTGACGGGCGCCCGGTACGGGTATTCGCCCGTTATGACCGGAAAACACAGGAAGACATCGCTCTGGCCGCACCGTTCCGAGGTCAGGACCGGCGGGCCCGCCCGCCACGCCGCCTCGGCGGGCGGGCCCGCCGGTCCTGACCTCGGAACGGTGCGGCCAGAGCGATGTCTTCCTGTGTTTTCCGGTCATAACGGGCGAAACACCGTCCCGGGCCCCCGTCACCCGTCATCCCTCATCCGTCATCCCGCCCGCGGCCCGGCGCGCACCCCACCCCCCCCCCCGATGCCCCCCG
>NZ_JARAVO010000168.1:0-21493 GCF_033792805.1 Streptomyces sp. PA03-1a | reverse complement strand
CCAGCCGTCGTCCACGACGCAGCGGGCCAGACGCAGGCGTCCGGTCTCGGTCAGGGGTGCATTACGGTGTGGCACGAGGGCCTTTCTGGTCGCCGGTGCTTCTCTGCACTTCACTCTCACGGGTGACGGCGGTTATGTGGCTCGTCAAAGGACCTCCGAGATGGATGGGATGGGGTCATGGGGCGCGACGGCGCCGGCGACCGCCCGGCAGGTCGCCGAGCGTCGGTAGGATCAGCGCTCTCATTGGGGGTGCGATGCGAACATCAGGGCGGGGCGGCGAGGGGCAGAAGTACACGCTGACCTCGGACGAGGACGACAGCGACTTCTGGGGCTTTGCCCACGAGGCCGAGGGGTTCTTCACGCCTCTGCCGGCTGAGGAGGGGGCTCGCAGAGTGCGCCTCGAAGGTTGCCTCCCGCAGGGTGGCCTACTGAAGAGCGTCGATCATGTCGGTGGTCGTCGTGCCATGGCGGGGAACGCCTGGTTCGATCTCCTCGACGGCGACGGTGCCACCATGGGGTCCTACTTCGTCGGCGAGGTCACCGTCGTCGACGTCAAGCCTTCCGCCCGTGGAGCCGGCCTCGTCGACCTCACGGTGACGCTGTGGTGCGAGAACGCCTTGCCTGGAGCGGAACGAGCGTGGGATCTGCTCCGGACTGGTCGCCTGAACCGCACCGGAATGTGGCACGAACTCGCACCCGCGGACAGACACGCGTGGCTGTCGGTGGCCCTGTGGTCCCGGGAGTACCAACGCCAGGGAAAGCCCGATGCGCCCGCAGGCCAGGCGTTCACCTTGAACGGCCGGCACATCGTCGACAAGGACACCTTCTACTGCGCGATCGGTGAAGCCATCAACGGGCCCGGCGGATACTTCGGCTGGAACCTTGACGCTCTGGACGACTGTCTGAGGGGCGGCTGGGGCACCACCACTCCGTTCACCTTGCACTGGGGTTCCTCGGCCGAGGCCAGGGCACGGTTGGTGGAGCGCGTGCCCGCTGGCGGCGATCGCCAGGTTGCGCTGTTCGACCTGCTCGTGGAGATCTTCGAGGAACGAGGCGTGAGCGTCAGCCTCCGGTAGACCGCCGATGCCCTCGTCCCCGAAGCTGCCTGCTCAGGGACGCGGTTGCCTGACGCGTGCTGCTCAGCGGTCTTCCTCGGCCGGACCGCGGTAGCGCCGGCTTCTTCCTTGGTCTAGTAACGGGCAGCTCTGCTCGTCGGGCTTTTGCTCGATGGCTGCGGGCGGCACCGCAGTCCGCGCGAGATACGGATCTCCCGTCCGCCCAGATGCTCAGCAATACCCGCTCTCCAGTAACTCGGCCACGAAGCCGCTGCTACGACAGTTCTTTCTCGACGAGCCGGAGGTAGCTGAACGGATGCTCTTGCTTTTTCTGCATCACGGGACGAACCTCGCGAGTGGCAATATTGAACCCGACGCTTCCGGCGATACCGGCCGCCCACGCTAGGTCTGGGACGGCCAGGGCTCCCACTACCGCAGTGCTTACCGCCACCGTGGCCGAGATGGACCTGGTGATCCACGCCATGCGACTGCTCTTTACAGCTCCCTGATAGTCCCCGCGTGCCTGGGTCAGTTCGCTGCGCATGCGTTGAAGAACATCGGCCGGGTGTTCCCAGTGCCGGTTGAGCTCACTGAGCATGGCCTGAGTTGCCCTGATCAAACGCTCTCGCTCGGCGGCGTATTTTTCACGGAAGGCCAGAACCTCGGAGGTTGGGGTTCCTGGTGCGGGCATGGGCAGCATGCGGCCAAGTTCCACGCGCCAAGCCGATACAGCGGACCGTGCATGCGGCCTCAGCGAAAGTTCCTCAGCCGTGGACTGATCGGTATAGGGCGTGTAGGAGATACTCGTTGTCGAGCGGGCCACCTCCTGAGCCAACGTGCTGGCCAGGACGAGTAGCGCCTTCTCAGGAACTACGAGGGATCCAAGATGGGGACGCTCAAAGGATCGATGACGTCGAGCCACACCAAGTGCGATAAGCCCCTCTTCGAGACGGAATCCCACCTTTCCCCCGTCGTCAAGGTAGACGGGGCGCCCCCTGTGGGGGCCGAGTGCATGGAGCGAATCGACCATCCCAGGAAAGTCATCGATTTCCCTGTTGGCTAGCAGACTGTAATGACGCTTGAGGTTAATGGGGCGGTAAAATCCCCGGTCCTTGAGATCTTGCAGCGTGCCCATGAGCGTGCGTTCATACGTTTCTTGTCTATCCGATACGATCGAAGCGATGCCGTCCCAGTACAGCAACGCTTCGTGGACCACGTTCACTGGAGGCTTAGCCAAAGGGTAATAGAGAAGGGTAGGCATGATTTCCCCCTGCATGACTCTTGCTGTCGATTTCGCGAAAGAGAATGCGTTCGTTGCGGCGGCGTGGCTGGACTGGCTCAGGCTCGCATGCGATAGGTGCGGTTGTCCGGCCACAGGAGCAGGTCGAGGCCGTACCGGCCGAGAGCCCGCGAGCCGGGCATGGACGGCAGTTCCGTTCGATCATATTCCGGGGGGCGCCGAGGCGTTCGAGGTTCTGGATCGGCCATCGGTCTCTGGAGCGTCATTCGAACCCCTTCGGCCGGCGGCGGGCGGGGATGCCGAGGTGCAGAGTTGGTCGCTGGGCTCGGCGTTGGGTCTCGTCGCGCTTGGCACGGAGGAAGGTGAGGGTGAGGTCGATGCCTTCGATCTCACCGATCCAACCCTTGGCTTCGGCTTGTGCGCGGCGTTGCAGAAGGTCGGCTTCCAGCTCGGTGAGTCGTGCGAGCATCTTGGGGTTGACGTGGAGCATTGGGCAGCGGATGCAGGCGTGTTCGTGTTGGCAGGGGGTGCCGTAAGGGCGTCCGCAGGAGCCGAGCTCGACCTTGCGACGGTCGAAGTGCTCCTCGAACTCGGTCCACTCGTCCGAGGTGGTGTCCCGGTACTCGTCGGTGGGACGGATCTGGCGCCGGTGCTCCAGGTGCTCTTGGTAGTGGCGGATGACGTCTTCGTCGAACACCGCGACGTAGCCGCGAGTGGTCTGGACATTCAGGTGCCCGAGCAGGGCCGCGCCGATGTGGATCGGCAGGCCGCTGTTGACGAGTTCGGTGATGAAGATCCGCCGGAAGTCGTGCGGGGTGAACTTCAGCCCCTTGAAGCCGGGGTGCACTTCGGCGAGGGCGAGGCAGCGCCGCTCGATCATCTTCTGGATCGTGCCGACGTTGAAGACCGCGGGAACCGTGCCGTTCTGCCGCTGGAACAGGAACGGCATCGGAGGACTCCAGACCTTGTCGTGCGGGTCGTAGCGGGGCACGAGCGGGATCGGCCGCCCGGTGCGAGCGTGTCGGCGGATGATCGAGGCGATCACGTGGAAGAGCTCGGCGGACATCGGGATCACGCGTTCGCGGTCGGTCTTCGAAGGAGCGATGACCAGCAGCGCGATGACCTCGCCACCAGGTCGCTGATACTGGCGGATGCTCAGGTGAGTGAGCTCGCACAGCTCCTCGACGCGGACCCCGGAGTGCCGCAGCGTCTCCACCGCTGCCCAGTCCCAGAAGGTGGTTTCCTCCTCGGCGGCTACGTGGACCATCTCGCCGCTGTCGTTGTTCCGCAGACGCGGCGGGATAGGTGCTGTGTGACGGCTGAGCTTGCGGTCGGCTTCGCTCAGCACGCGTGTGTAGCTGGTGCCGGCGAACGTGAACGACTCTCCCTCGACCGCTTCCTCAGCGAGTTGCAGAAGCTGACGGAAGTGGTCGTAGCGGGACTCGACATGCTCGACGAGCACCGGCAGCAGAGGCTGACGCTGGCGGGTGCGGTCGGCACTGCGCTCGTTGATCCGCCGACGGCGAGCGCCGAGCCCGTGCAGGTCGGAGGGCGGGACAGGGCAGGGAGCCACCCACGCAGCCCACCGCTCGGGCTCCTGAGCGGCCCAGGTGTGCAGGTCGTAGTAGAAGCTGCGGACGGAGATGACCAGGCTGTCTGCCCCGGCGCGCGGAGCACCGTTGTCCTTGACGGCGATCATCTGCCGCCAGGCGGTGTAGATCTCCACCGCGTATGACGCGCTTGGCCGCGTGGTGAAGACCACCGACTCCGCCCCGTCGACCACCACCTACACCTACGACACGACCAAGGACCCCCGCGGCCTGGAAACCTCCCGCACCGACTCGGTCGCCGGAACCTTCTCGGCGACCTACGACGCGGACGGTGACCTGACCACCCAGGCCCTGCCTGGCGGCTACACCCTCACCCTCGGTCAGGACGAGACCGGCCAGGAGACCTCCCGGGTCTACACCCGCGACAGCGACAATCTCCTCGTTGCCTCCGACACCGCCGACCACTCCGTCCAGAGCCAGGTCGTCGCCGAGACTGGATCCAACGGCCAGACCCGCGACCGCGCCTACACCTACGACGCCGTAGGCCGTCTGACCCGCGCCGACGACACCGCCCCCGATGGGTCCTGCACCCGACGGGACTACACCTTCGACAACAACACCAACCGCACTGCCCTCGCCGTCGCCACCAGCGACGTCGACACGGCCTGCACCTCCACCGGCGCGACGACCACGTCCTACACCTACGACAGCGCCGACCGGCTCACCGCCGCTGGCACCATCTACGACGCATTCGGCCGCACCACCACCCAGACGTCCGGCGCCACCATCGGCTACTACACCAACGACCTGGTCCGAAACCAGACCTCCGGCACCAGCCGGCAGACCTGGACGCTCGATGCGGCAGGCCGCCTTGCTGCCTGGACCACCGAAACCAACACCAGCGGCACCTGGACCCAGACCGCGTCCAAGACCAACCACTACGGCGGCGAGGGCGACAGCCCCGATTGGACCCAGGAAAGCGCCAGCAGCCTGAGCCGCAACGTCCAGGGCATCAGCGGAGACCTCGACGCCGCCACCAGCGCCACCGGCAATGTCGTCCTCCAGCTGACCGACATCCACGGCGACACCACCGTCCAGCTCCCGCTGGACACCGCGCAAGCACCCGTCGCCCTCGCCTACGACGAATACGGGAACGCCGAAAACGGTACCTTCGCCGGACGCTACGGGTGGCTTGGCAGTAAGCAGCGTTCTAGCGAAACCATCACGGGCACCATCCTCATGGGCGTACGCCTCTACGACCCCACGACTGGACGCTTCATGTCCGTCGACCCAGTACCCGGCGGAAACGCCAACGCCTACGAATACTGCAGCGGCGACCCCGTCAACCGATTGGATCTTGACGGCCGATTCGGATGGGGAAAGTGGTTGGATAGAGCCAGTACCGGCCTCGCTGTCGCGGGAATGTTCGGCTGCGCCGCGTGTGCGGCAATTTCCGCGGGGATTTCCCTGGGGCGCGGAATCTACAAGGTGCGTCACCACGACCGAAGCGGCTGGATTGACATCGCCGGAAGCGTCACCTTTGGTGCAGGGAAGGGATTTGGTGCGGCCGGCAGGCTGTGGAAGGCTCGCAGGCTTGGCCGCGCACCCAAGGGCATCGCTGGCAGGGGTAGATACTACAAGCGGGCGCGAAGCAGGGCAGCGAAAGCAAGCCGCCGCTATCACCGCCGCTACACTCACCGCGCGGATCGAGTCGACCGCTGGTACGGAGGGGGTTCCTTGGCCTACAGCGCATACGGCGAGTATCACTCCTACCGACAGCAAGGATGGCGACGATGGCTTCGATGAAGCGAAGGGCCAGCGGACCGTTGCGATATACGGAGCACGGCCTGACCTACGTGGTAGCGCTTCTCCTTGCCGGAGGCGATCGAGTGGAGGCCGCCCAGACGGCAGTTGATGGCAGTAAAGCGGTTACTGCTGTCCTCCATCAGCAATCCCGGGCGATCACCAAACGAGACGCGTCGGAGGTCTGGATCCCTGCCGCGGAGACCATGGCGCTCCTCTCATGGTTCTGGTTCGTTATCGTGGCAGCGGCAGCGGTACTGGCCCTGGTTTTTGTGCCGTCCAATCCGGATCCGTCCATTCTGGTCCCGATCGCTCTTGTCCTGGCATTCCCCAGCGCCATGTTCGTCTCCCGGCAGGTCTGCTACCAAGTAATTCGGCGGATCCTGATAAGCGAAAACGTCTCGCGTTCAGCGCTTCTCTGGATTCGGCGTTGGCACAGTGTGCCTGCAGTCTGTGTACTCGCTACGGCGATGTGGGCAGTTTGGATGTTCACTTTCTCCGGTTGATCGGCCGCCCGTAGCGGATCAACCGCAGGTGTGGGGCTTCTCCAATGGAGCCCCACACCCTGCTGGCCAACGAATCTAGGGTGGGTCAGTGATGTTGCGGGCATCGACTACCTGATGGATCTCCAAGACCGCTTCACCCGAGGAAGCGGTTTTGCTGCTTGCCGCCAAGCCCGCGGCGGCGGCGAAGTGAGTGAAATCGGGGCCCGGTCATGGTGTCCCGCCGGTCCGGCACGGGCACTTGCTGGCCCGGCCGTCCTCTCCGGTGACCCAGCCGTAGTCACAGCTCCCGCAGTACGTCACCGGTCCGGCGGGCGCTGCGGGGGCAGCGGGTGGTGACCAGTGCTCCAGGTGCCGTTCCAGGTCCAGCCACGTCGGTTCCCGGGCCATGTCGACGGCCGCTTGCGCCAGGAGCTCTTCCGCCGTTCCGGCGGCCGCCAGTGCTGCGGCGGCGCGGGCCACCCGCTTGTGTCCCAGGACCGGAACCGGGTGCCCCCTGCGGCGCCGGGCCTCCGCCCACGCCTCGGCCACACGATCCCCGGCTGCCTTGGGGTTCACCAGAACGGGCCCTGCTGCCGGCCTACCAGTCCCGCTGGCTCGCGCCCTTTACATCGCGGGCCGGTGAGGACGGCATGGGTACCGCCGAGAGTTCGCGCCTTCCTGGCAGGCTCGCGGTCTCTCTCTTGGGCACCACCGCTGCGGTGCCATTGCGGCACCGCGACCAGGCCCGCGAGGCCGCCGGGGAACGCCCCGGCTACCTCCCGCTGTCGGCCGAGGCCGGTCTCCGGGCCCCCGCGCCGCCCCGGCCGGCGAGCTGTCGTGCCAACGCCGTCGTAGGGCCGGCCACCGGTGCGTTCTCCTCGAAGGGCACGGCGAACCTGTCGGGCGGTGGCTCGATGACGGTGGTCACCCGACGAGCTCTGCGGTCTCGCTCCAGTGGCCCACGAGCGCCGCGTAGCGGGCTGACGATCGCAGGAGCTCCTCGTGCGTCCCCATCTGTATCCGGGTGTGGTCCATCACCATGACCACCTCTGCCCGCAGGGCGGAACTGATCCGGTGTGCGATAACGACCAAGGTGCCCTCCCGTCGGGAGAACGCCTCTTCCGCGCGGGCCTCGGCTGCTGGGTCGAGGTGACATGTGGCCTCGTCGAGGATGGTCACGACGGCGTTCGCCAGGAAGGCACGGGTGAGGACGAGAATCTGCCGCTCACCCGCTGACAGGTGCGCCGGGGCGAGGTGGGCGTCGAGGCCCCCGAGCCGGTCGACCAGGGATTCGGCGCCGACTGCACGTACGGCGCCCTCCAGCTCCGCGTCGGTGACGCCCTCGCGGTGGTAGGCCAGATTGGCCCGCACGGAGCCGGTGAACAGGTAGCCCTGCTGCGGCACGAGGTTCACGGACGTCCGCAGCGAGTGCCACTCGAAGTCCTCCAGTGGGCGGCCGTCGAGCCGGACCGTTCCGCTGTCCGGGCGGAGCAAACCTGCCAGGAGCCCGCCCAGGGTCGACTTTCCGGTCCCGCTGGGGCCGACCAGGGCGATGTGCCGGCCGAAGGGTATGGCGAGGGAGAGTCCGCTGACCACCGCTCGGGTGGGGCCGTAGGCGAAACCGAGTCCCTCGGTCTTCAGGACAGGTCTGGGGGGGACCGTCTCGCGCCCGGTCGGGATGGTGTCGAGGGGAGGCGGCGTCTCCTGGATGCGGTGCAGATTCACGAAGAGCGGCACCAGGGTGGAGCTGACGGTCTGCGTGAGGGAGCGCAGCAACGGCACCAGGGAACTGAACAGGTAGGTGGCCGCGCCGACGAGGCCGCCTGTCGTCAGTCCCGCCGCCGTCCTAAGCCAGGGTGCGGTCAACAACAGCAACGCCAGCGGCAGGTACCCGCCGACCGCGACCACCACCGCCCGAACGGTACCCGTGCGGCCGATGGCGCGTACTGCGGCAGCCTGATGGTCGATCGCCTGACCCACCTGCGTAGCAGCGCGGGCGGTCGCGCCGCAGGCAAGGACGTCCCGCAGCGCCGTGAGGACGGCCCGGGTCTCGGTCGAAAGCTCCTCACCGGCGACAGCAGCTTCCTGGTGGATCCGTGTCAGCGCCCTGACCTGGCCGATCAGGAGCCCGATGGCGACGACTGTGCAGACCGCGACCGAAGCCATGAATACCGGGGAGAGTACCGCCAGGCCGAACAGCACGCCGGCCACGGAGAAAGCCTGCTGACGCATGGTCAGCAGCGTGTCGCCCGTCAGCACGCGTACGGTCTCCGCCTGGGTCATGATGCGGGCGGCGGCACGGTTTCCGGTACTCAGGTCGGTGCTGCCGGTGCTCTGCAGCGCACTAGCCACGGTTCGCTGGACCAGCCGGTCGCGCAAGGGCTCGACGAGCTCGGCCACATGCCGTGCGATATGTGGTTGGGCTGCGGCGCTGACGGCGTAGGCGAGAGCCACCAGCGACAGCCACGCAAGGCCCACACCTGCTCGGTGACGAAGGAATCCCTGGTCGATGGCGGTGGCCACGCACAGCCCGGAGAGGAGGGTGGGTGTACTGTCCGCGACCGACCACAGAAGCAGCCTGGTCAGTGGCCGCCGGGCGCCCGGCATGTGCATGGGCAGCAGATCTTTCATGGGGAAGGCTCCCTCGCCGGCATGTGGGTGGCGAATGCCAGGCGGTATGCCTGGTGCTGCCACAGTTCCTGATGGGACCCCAACTCCCGGATCCGTCCCTGGTCCAGCCAGGCCACGAGGTCGGCGCGGGCGGCGGTGGCCGGGCGGCGGGCCACGACGATCCTCGTGGTGCCCGCCAGGCGCTCCTGGATCGCCTGGGTCACTTCCGCTTCCGTGGCGGTGTCCAGACTGGAGGTGGCGTCATCCAGGACGATGGCGTCCCGTCCCTGGAGCAGCGCCCGGGCGATGCCGAGCCGCTGCAGTTCGCCACCGGAGCAGGCGAGGCTGCGCACCGGGGTCTGCAGACCCTCCGGCAACCGATCGACGAAGTCGGAGATCTTGGCGATTCGGCAGGCTTGGGCGACCTCCTTCGCATCTGCGTCCGCCCGGCCGTAGGCAAGTGCCTCCCCCAGGGTGCGACCGACCATGACAGGCTGTTCGAAGGCGAAGGCGACACGTCCGGGGGCTACGGGGGTACCCGCCAGGGCGACGGTCCCGGTTTCGGGAGTGAGCAGTCCGCCGGCGAGCAGGGCGAGCGTAGACTTTCCGGAACCGGAGGCACCGACGATCGCGAGTTCCGAACCAGCCGGCACCCTCAGGTCGCATTCCTGAAGCACGCCGCTGTCGCCGTACCGGAGGCTCACCCGGGACAGCGCGATCTCTGCTCCCCCTACGGCCGGGGCGTACGGCCGGACCGTGGCCTCGGCCACCGCGCGCTTGGCGGGCAGCTCGGCCACCTCGTGCACACGCCGCCATGCGGCGATCATGTGGGCGAAGTGAGTGATGCCGGACAACTGGCTGAGCGACTGCAGTCCATATGCCAGATAGCCGACGGCAGCGACGAGCGTCCCGACGGGGAGCCGCCCCTCGGTCACCTGTGCACCGCACAGGCCGAGCACGGAGAGCTCGGTCAGGCCCGTGAGCAGGTTAATGCGGGTGCCGATCTTGCCGGCGACGGCCCAGTCCCGACGTCCGACAGTGGACAGGTCCTTCAGTGGTTCGGTGATGCGCGCGAGTTCACGCTCCTGTGTGCCGGCCGCATGTATGGTGCCCAACCCGGTGAGGGCATCGTCCAGCGCGCTCACGATCGTCGCCTGGACGCTCTGGTACCGCTCGTAAACGGTGGTGGCACTTTTCGTGCTTCGCCATAGGATGACGGCGGTCGCTGTGGCCCCGGCGGCGTACGCGAGCGCCAGGGTCCAGTCGAGGTACAGCAGGGCGAGCATGGCTCCGAGCGCGCTGAGCGCGGCCATGACGCAGTTGATGAGGGCGAAGCCCATGTCGGAGGCGACGGTGACGTTGCCGGTGATCCGAGCGAGGAGGTCGCCCGTCCTGAACCGCTGAGTGGCGGGCAGGCCCGCGTCGAGGACCTGCTGGATCAGGGAGCGGCGGAGCTGGGCACCGGCTGCGGCCACGGAGGCGTTCTTCGCGCGGCTCGCCACAACAGTGGCCAGCAGGGCCGCAGCCAGGGCTGCGACAGTCCATCCGGTGGTAGCGGCGGCCCGGTGGTCGTCGAACGCTGATTCGATGGCCCGGTCCAGGAGCACCGGCAGTGCGAGAGAGGCGGCCGCGCCTACGCCGCTCGCGGCGAAATAGAGCGTGTGGGGGCGCCACGACGCCCGCATCACGCTGAGGACTGGCTGTATCGAGCGGAACACGGTGCCCTTCCGGTGGCATGCCTGCGGGTTGTGGGCCCGGAAGGGGTCCCACAACCCGCAGGATCGATTCACCCGTCAGACGGGTGGTGTGTTACGGGGCGGTGAAGAAAGTGCCCGGCGTGGTGTTGCGGCCCGTGCACAGGCGCTTGGGGGCGCCGTTGTCCTTGCGCACACGCTGGAGCGCGGCGAGGGTCTTCGTGCCGTTCATGAGGTGTCCTTTCGGATGGTTTCCGGCCGCTGCGTCGACAGCGGCTCGTGAGGGGTCGGACTACCAGGTCCAGAAGCTCTGGACGGAGCCGAAGCGGCAGATCCGCTTGGGGGCGCCGTTGTCCTTGCGCACACGCTGGAGCGCGGCGAGGGTCTTCGTGCCGTTCATGTGTGGTTCACCTCCTTCGGTCATGTCAGGGGGGTTGGTGCATCGGCCGGGCGGCCGAAGATCGTGGGTCCCTGGGTGCCTTCAGCGGGACGGGGTCCAGGGGTGCGGGCCTCCGTGACGCAGACGCAGGAGGAAGGAGAGCGGTCCCGGCATTCCGGTGCCGTAGTCGAAGCCGGTCTCCAGGCCGTTGTCCGAGGGCAGGAGCCAGAGACCGTCCCTGCGTACATGGCGGACGACGATGGAGTCGGCGCACTCCTGGGCATGTTCGGTGTAGGCCGGGTCACCGGTCGCTTCAGCGAGGTCGAGGAGGAAGTGGCCGTATCCTGCGAGTCCGTGGCAGTGACCGGTCGGCGTGAACGGAATGGACTGCACAACGGCCCGGGCTGCCCCTTCCGCCAGCTCTCGGTAGCGCGGGGTGCCGGTGGCCTGCCAAAGCTGGGTCAGGAAGGTTCCCACGCCGGCCGATCCATGGCACCAATGCTGTCGGACGGCAAGTGGTCGCTGCGGGGTCTCGCTCCAGAATGCGGCTTGTGTGTCCGCGTCGACGACGGCTGCGGCCACCAGCGTTTCGCCACAGGCCTGCGCCAGTTCCCGACAGGCGGATCCCGCTCCTGCCGCGGCTGCCGACAGCAGGAACGACCCGATGCCGGCCGTACCGTGGGCGAATCCGTGGAAGACGCCCCGGTCGACGGGAGTGGGGAACATCTCGCGCACGCGCCAGCCGATGCCGGTTTCGCCGTACGACGCGGCTTCGGCAAGCCCTTCGGCGCACTTCCGCCAACGCTCCCTCAGGGAGGGGTCGCCGGTCAGTCGCCACAGGCGCAGCAGTGCCGTACCAGCACCGGCCAGGCCGTGCATCAGGTCCGGGTTGGGCCACCTGACGGGAAGCCGTAGAGCAAGGGCCGTGGCCCTGGCCGCCGTGAACTCGTCTTCGACGGTGTCGGCCAGTTCGTACGCGGCCCAGCTGATCCCCGCATGGCCGGAGTACAACCCGGGGAGAACCCGGGAGGTGTCCTGGAGCCGACCGTCGAACCAGCGCGTCGCCCGCACGAGGGCACGCCGCCAGCGGGTCTCGTCCAGAGCGAGCTGCTCGCGTAGCCGCCAAGCCTGGACCAGGACTCCCGCGCCGCCGGCCGCTCCGCACTGGAGCGAGCCCGGCAAGGCGTCCGTACCGAAGGACGGCACCGGCCACAGCCATGTCGCATCGTGGTCGAGTGAGTCGACCAAGTGGGCCAAGGTGTCGGCGATCACGCGCTCCTCGGTCGCGGCGGGGCCGCGTACGAGCTCCGGAGCCGGCTCCGGGGCCCGCTTGGCACCGGTCGTCGCCGCGTCGGTCAAGGCCTGAGCGGCGCCGTCCAGCGACAGGCGCTTGTCCGGCTCCCGTTCCATCAAGCCGGTGATCACCGGCGCGAGAACCCGGGCTTCGGGCAACTGATGTGCAGCCTGTGCGAGTCGCTGCGCCACCTGCTCGGCGATCGTGCGGTCGGCCGGAACGTCCTCGGTGGGCCACGGGCCCTCCCGGACGACGAGGAAGAAGATCAATGCCCCGAGTGAGTAGCGGTCCACCGCGGGATCGGCTCGCGGGGCCTGGTCGGATGCGGCAACCCGCTGCTCCGGAGCAGCGAAGAAGGGTGTTCCCAACCGCAGACCGGCTGCTCCTGTTTCCGCCGCGGTCTCCAGGTCTATCAGCCGGAGTCCGCCGTCGGAGGTCAGCATCACGTTCCCCGGCGCCAGGTCGCGCAGTACCACGCCGGAGCGGTGTACAGCGGCAAGCATGTCGACCAGACGTGCGGACAGAGCCGTGCTCGCGTCCGCGCTGCGCAACGCGGGGTGTGCTTCGCGGTCGACCGCGTCCTGGAGGCTGTCACCGACCAGCTCCTCCTGGACGAGGAACAGGTCGTCGTCCACGCCGAACTCGTCCAGGAGACGGGGGACGTACCCGGTCGAAGCCAGCCGCTCCAGCATCCGCGCCTCGTTGCGCAACAGGTCGCGGGCGTCTCCTCCATCTGCCTGGGTGTCGATGTGCGGCCGGGCCTGCTTGATGATGACCCGGTCCCCCGTCTTCTGGTCCACGGCCCGATAGACGCCGCCCTTGCTGGTGTGTCTGAGGGCGTCGGTCACCCGGTAACGATCGGCGAGCACGACGGCTGCCTCGTCGTCCCCGCCTTCCTGGTCGTCCCCAGCGGTCTCCTGCGCCCCGTAGATCCCGGCCGAACGGGTGTCGAACGGATCCACAGCCCACGGCGGAGGGTCGAACCAGGCGTTGCGCTCGTCCGGCACCAGGCTCCCGTCCGGCGCCATGAAGGTGTCGACGTGAAGTCCGGCGTCGTCCAGCACGCGGGTGCCCGCGAAGGTCCCGTACCTGTACTGGACACAGCTGCCCGGCTGATACTGGCGGTCCGTCAGGATGTGCGGTGCGGCGAACTGTTCGGTGGCCGCATGCAGGCGTCGCACCAGTCTGCGGAACTGCCCGTCACTGTCGGGGTACACGGTGAAGAGCTTTCCCGCGGCCGACCGGTCCGCCTGACGGCTGACAGCACGCCGGTAGACCTCCGCGTCCCTGACGAACTTGAACGCGCACTGCTCTTCCAGCAGGACGGGCAAGGCCGCGCGCACGATGGAGTCGCAGTCCCCCACAGTGGCCGAGAGATGGATCTTCCAACCCTGGTTGCGCATCCGGTGACCCACGGGCCTGACCTGGAACCAGTGGTCACCCGTGTGGGTCTCCCACCAGGAGGCGTCGTGCTCCGCAAGAAGACCGTTCAGCTCCTCGGCCCAGCGTGTGGACGTCTCGGCTTGGGTCGGCCGGCTCATCGATGGATCCTTGCTCATGACGAAGACGAAGTGGGGACGGGTTCTTTGGCGGCCGCCGTAGCGGTGTGAATGATCCACGCCAGGACGAAGGCTTCGGCACTCCGGGCGCCGTGCCGGTCGGACTGCCCCCCGTGTCCTCCGACGAAGTCGGTGCGCAGGAGGAAGGGGCCGCCGCTGCCGACGGCGCGGAGCCGGGCGATCCATTTGGCCGGTTCCCGCCAGGCGACCCGGGGGTCGTTCAGGGCGGCGACGGAGAGGATGGGTGGGTACGTGAGGTCGGACACGTTCTCGTACGGCGCATAGGACTTGATGCAGTGGTAGGCCTCGGGGTCCGTCAGCGGGTCTCCCCATTCCTCCCACTCGGCGGCAGTCAGCTGCTGGGACGGATCGAGCATCGTGGTCAACGGATCAACGAACGGAGCCTCGGCCACGACGCCTGCGAAGAGCTCCGGCGCGGTGTTGACGACAGCTCCCACAAGCAGCCCGCCCGCGGACCTCCCCCGAGCGATGATGCGGCCCGCGCTGGTCCAGCCCGTATCGATCAGATGTCTGGCGGACGCGAGGAAGTCGTGGAAGGTGTTGGGCTTCCGCAGCCCTCTCCCCTCGTCGTGCCACCGGGGCCCCAGCTCACCGCCGCCCCGAACGTGCGCGAGGGCGAATACGATGCCGCGGTCCAGCAAGGAGAGACGGGACGCCGAGAACCATGGATCCAGGGATGATCCGTAACTCCCGTACCCCACCATCACCAGCGGTGCGGACCCATCCCTCGGCATGCCGGAGCGGCAGACCAGAGAGATGGGCACCTGTGTGCCGTCCGGGGCTGTCGCCCAAGTGCGGTGCTGCTCGTAGCGGGATGGGTCGAACCCACCCGACACGTGGCGCCGACTGACCACCGTGGCCTTGCCCGTCGGGATGTCGTAGGCGAGCAGCGTGTCCGGGGTGGCCAGCGACTGGTATCTCACGCGGTAGGTGCGCGCCCTGTAGTCGAGGTTGAGATCCGGCTCGGCGGTGAACACCGGTTCCGGGAAGACGACGTCGTACGGGCTTCCGGCACGGGGGATCACCCGGAAGCCCGGGACCCCCTGTCGGCGGAACTCGAGGACGGCGTGCTCGGCGAACGCGTCGATGCTCACGAAACTGGTGCCCTCACTCGGTTGCGCCAGCCGCTGCAGGTTGGAGGTGTCGGTCTCGGGTGCCCAGTCGAGGACGAAATCGTCCATCCCGGCGTTGTGCAGGACAAGGAACCGGCCGTCCTGGTGCTCCACCTGCATCCGGCAGGCTCCGGCCCGGCCCGTGCCGAAGACGGTCGGCGCCAGAAGCGGATGGTCGGCGGGGAGGTACCGGATCTCACTTGCGTGGGCGGCGTGCGACTCGATCAGCACGTACCTGCCGGAACGGGTGGTGCCCACCGTGACCCAGAATCGCGGGTCGTCCTCCTGGTACACCAAGGCGTCCGGTTCGCCGACGGACACACGATGACGCCAGACCTGGTGACGGCGGCCAGTGCCGTCGACCTTCACGTAGAAGAGGACACCGCCGTCGCTGGACCACGCGCTTCCGTACGATGTTCCCGGGATCTCGACCGGCAGGTCCTCTCCCGAGGCGAGGTCCTTCACCCGGAGGGTGAAGACCTCATCTCCGAGGTGGTCGACGGAGTAGGCCAGCAGCCTGCCGTCGGGCGTCAGGTCGAAGACACCGATCCCCATGTAGTCGTGGCCGTCGGCTAGCGCGTTGAAGTCGAGGACCATCTGTTCGCCCGGGAGTGGGTTCCCGCTTGCCGGATCAGGGGGAGTGTCCTGGTTCTGAACCGGGAGCCGGCGGTGGACCGGGTATCGGTCCTCCGGCCGGACCCGGTCGAAGTACCAGTAGGAGCCCGTACGCACCGGCGTGGTCGGATCCGCCCGCCGCGCACGCTGCCCGATCTCCGCGAAGATCGACTCGTGCAGGGTGGCCAGATGTTCCGTCGCGCGGTCTGTGCGGTCGTTCTCGGCCCGCAGGTGTCGGAGGGTCACCGGACTGCGGGTGTCGGCGAGCCAGGCGAACTCGTCGACCACGCGATCTCCGTGGTGGGTCCGCACCTGCGGCTCCTGGCCCGTCGTCACGTCGGTGAACGGATCGGACATCTCCTCCTCCTTCCCGCGGTCATTGCATGTTCCCCGGAGCGATTCCGGCAGTGTCTTCGGCTCGCGTCGTCGCTGGAGCAGCCCACGCGACGTCTCTGCGATGCCCAGAACTATGGCAATGGGCGGATCACAGGAACAGTCACGAATGTTCGTGACCAGAGGCGCTTGCGAAGCGTGAGCAAAAAACAAGAGCCGGGGCCGTCGTCCCTCCCCTCACGGGAAGGACAACAACCCCGGCAGTGGCTCCCACGGTCCGGTCGAGGCCGGGCTGGGCGCCCGAGGAGTCGCGAGCCGACAAGAAAGCGCCGGTTGTGTTCCGAACCGGTCCGGGAGGTAATGACCCAAAGGCGGACGGCGGGCTACGCCGCCCGGGTAGCGCGCGTGCACGCCGGATCGTCTCCGGCTTCACTCACCCGCTGTGACAGCAGACGTCACCGGTCGACGTCGTCGCCCGCTGCGAACACCCTCATGCGAGCCTCCACGATCGGCCTGACCGAGCCGAGCGACCAGGCGGAGCCCACCAGCGGCATGCTCGTCCCCCCTGGGCCCCGCACCGCATCACGGGTTCACGATCAGCAGTCCGCGTGTCCCATCCCGAGGGCGAAGACGGTCAGTTGCGTACGGTTTGCCGCTCCGGTCTTCTGACGCAGGCGGCGCATGTACGTGTCCACGGTGTGCAGGCTCAGATTCAGCCGACGGGCGATGACGGCGTAGGTCTCCCCCTGGGCGACGAGACCCAGGACCTCCCTCTCACGCTGCGTGAGCCACGCAGACTCCTTGCCGAGGGGCACCGGCCCTCCGCCCGAGGCCGCAGACACAGTCGACAAATCCATATGTACCTCTCAATCCTGCCTCCGACCACCTCCTCACAGCACGTGTGGGCGATTCCGGTGCTCAGAGTGCTGGCGCGTCGCTGCTGCGCAGATACGCCGTTCTACTATCGTCTTGAACGATCTCTGATCGCACCGCCCGCACGATAGAACTCCTGTGCCTTGATCAGCCCGGTGCGACGCTCGCGGCCTATGCGCCCGCGGAGGACGTGGTCGAGTGATCCGGCTGCCGCGTTGACGGCTTCCTCTCGTCAGCGAGCTTTCGACCCGACGAACGGTCAGGTGGCCCCCAGACGGGGCGGAATTGCGCGGCCCGATGCGGGCGCACAGCCCGTGCGGCCAGAACCGGGCGGGCCTGTCCGCGCCCAGGGGACCGCCCCCGACCAGGCGGGGCCGCGGCGGCGAAGGCCGGCGCACGGCAGCTGCTGATCCTGAACAACGGCTACGGTAAGTACGACCCCTGGGCCGACCTGCCCGAAGGCGCCCCGCTCCCGGTGGCCTCGCTCGGCACCGACGACAGCGCGCGGCTGCTGAGCGGCTCCGCAAGCCCGGGACCGCGACGCTGAAGGTGGTCTCGCACCCGTACCCGCGCTACGTCTACGACCTGATCCGCCACCAGGAGGGCTCGGTCCCGAAGGATCCGTCCTACCGGCCCGGCTCCGGAGAGCTTGCGCGCATCGACGAGTCATTCCGCAACACGACACAAACTGAAGCGACTGAAGGTCGCTGTGACGTGTCCGTTTTGGGAGACGGCTTGATGTGTGGCCAAGCAACAGCGGTCGCGGCCCAGGGCACCCTCACCTCATGGGTCACGGCGGGATCCGACATCCGCTGGATCCCGGGCGCGGGCACAGGGGACCTCGGTCAGGGAGGTGTCGCACGCTCGTATGCACCGCGAAGCGTCACCCACGAGATCTGGTTCTCCCCCATCCAGCGCCCGTCTGCTCAACGACGGCATCAGTCAGCAGGCGCCCTACCGGATCGGCGATGTCATCAGCACATCCCTGGTGCCAGCTTGGGGCGACTCCGGTGGCCATGCAGGGATCGCCTGGGTCGACGGCGCCACGTCGAAGATCTCGCTGTACCAGGGCGACCAGCTACTCGGCGAGGACTACAACCAGCGCATCGTCACCGTCGAGGAACTGTCGCCGGAACCGCAGCCCTACCGGATCGTGGTAGAGGGTGAGCGGAACATGCCCGACCGCCCGTACTCGACCCGCACCCGCACCGAGTGGAGCTTCACCTCCGCTACCACGGACTACACCGTCCTGACGCCGCTGCCGCTGGTGCAACTCGACTACGCCGTGGCCACTGACGTGTCCGGCAAGGCCCACCGACGCACCGACCTGGTGGTCACGCCCTCGCACCTAAAGGGCGCGACGGACGCGGGGGTGGTCCGCACGGTGGCCCTCGAAGTCTCCTACGACGACGGCGCCACCTGGCGCAAGACGATACTGCGGCAGTCAAGCAACAGCTGGAAGGCGCAGCTCGACGCACCGTCCAGGGCCCGGTTCGCCAGCCTGCGCACGACGGCGCGGGACACGAAGGGGAACAGCGTCAGCCAGACCCCACATCGTCCACACGTCTGGCCCGCCGCCACGCCCTCTGAAGAGGCGCCCGCCCGATCCCCAAATTTTTGCGCGACGGACCTGCCCTCCGGCCGCGTAGAGCAGACGACGGATTCATGCACGGAGGGGACTGCACGATGACAGTGCGTGCGCTCATTGGAACACTGAGGGGTGCCAGGGGTACGGCGATCGCGGCGGCGGCGATTGCCGTGCTGACCGCGTCACAAGCGCCAAGGGCGGTCACTGCCGAAGCCGCAGAGCCCGCACGGAAGGCGGCACCCGCCGAGCACGGCCTCAGCGTTTCCGGCGACACCCCGTACCGCACCGAACTTCCACCGCTGCGGACACGGAAGAAGGGCATGGCACAGGGAGTGACGGGCGGCAATGTGCCTGCGAGTGTGTTCGCCGCGTACCGGCGTACCGAGGAGGATCTGGCGCGTACCGCGCCGCGCTGCCACCTGCGTTGGCAGTTGTTGGCCGCGATTGGCCAGGTGGAGTCAGGGCAGGCACGGGGCGGCTGGGTGACTCGGGACGGTACCACCGTGACACCCATCCTCGGCCCGCGGCTGACCGGCGGCGCCTTCGCTGTCGTGGCGGATACCGACGGCGGCGCGTATGACGGGGACGCGGTGTACGACCGCGCGGTCGGTCCGATGCAGTTCATCCCGTCCACCTGGGCCCGCTGGGGAGCGGACGGTAACGGGGACGGACGGACGGATCCGAACAATGTTTACGACGCGGCGCTCGCAGCCGGCCGCTACCTGTGCGCGGGCGACCGGGACCTGTCGAACCCGGCCGACCTGGACCGGGCGATACTGGGCTACAACCACTCGGACGCCTATCTGCGCGCCGTCAAGGCGTGGTACGTGTACTACCTGACCGGACACCGCGTGGTGCCGGACGCATCCGCCGGATCCCGGCCAGTCCGGCCGAAGCCGTCCGGCCCGAAGAGGCAGAAGCTTTCGCCGCCGAAGCCGTCGGACGACCGGAAGCCGAGCACTGGTCCTTCGCGCATGCCGTCGACGTCGCCCGCCTCACCCTCCCCCAGGCCTTCCCTCGCGGCCGGGGCGACGCCGCTGGTTCCCGTCCCCGAACTGACCCTCTCGCTGCCTGGGGGCGGCGTGCTGCCTGAGGTTCGCCGCTGACCACTGGCAAGGGCCGGAACGCCATGGGTGTCCGCCTCTCCACAACTGCCACTACTCGGCGGTAATCTCGCCACGTCGGAAGCATGTACCGGCGGGTGAGTGCGAAGGGGCGGCCCCTCATGGCGACGGATATGCCTGCGGACACAGCGGCCGCCGACGAGCGCTGGCAGCGCCTGTGGAGCCATCGTGAGCAGTTGCTCAAGGTGGCCCGGCGGCGATCGGTGAGCCGGGAGGACGCCGAGGACGCCGTTCATGAGGCGATGTTGCGAGCCGCGGAGCGCCCGGACCTCGACGACGAGCGGCTCGGCGCCTGGTTGACGACGGTAACGATGCGGCTGTGCGTTGACCGGCACCGGCAGGTCAACCGCGAGGCCGAGGTGGGCAGCCGCCCCGCACTCATGACACCGGGCCCGGTACCCGTCGAGGAGGCGGTGTGCGACCGGGCCGAGGCGAAGTGGCTGGCGGTGCGCAGCGGCGAATTGCCCGCCCGGCAGGCGGAGGCGCTTCGGCTGAGGTCCGAGGACCTGGACGTGAACCAGGTCGCGGTGCGGATGGGGCTCAGCTACCGGACCGTCGAGTCGCTGCTGGCCCGGGCCCGGCGGACTTTGCGTGCCTCGTTGGCCGGAACGCTCGGGCTGGTGCTGTTCCTGGTCGGGCGCGGACGGTTGCGCGGGGGCGGCAATGCGCAGGCGGTCGCGTTCACTACGACGGCGGCAACCCTGGTGGTGGCGGGGTTCGTGCTGCCGTACGCGCTCGACGCGGGCGGAAACGGGAGTGGTCCGGCGCCGCGGCCGGCCGTGTCCAGCGACCCGCGGCTCCTGCACGGCGAGGTCACGGGCCGGGGGCGCGCCCCCGCAACACCCACCCCGTCGTCGCCGGCGCACGGGCCTTGGGGCCGGACGCCCTCACCCACCGGGGGAACGTTTCTGCCGGTGCCGGTGCCGGTGCCATCCCTGGCGGACGTGTCCGCGTTTCCGCCTTCGGCGCCGCAGGTCCCTCAGGTTCCCGAGGTTCCGAAGGTGCCGGGGCTGCCGACGGCCGTGACGGGCCTGCCGACCGTCGTGCCGGGTCTGCCGACGGGGTCGGTCGCCTCGTCGCTCCCGTCGCTCCCGTCGCTCTCCCCGACCTCGGTCGTACCTCCGCTGTCTGTCTCCAGCCCGGGGACGCCTTCGCTCACGTCGTCGCCGAAGCTGCCGTAGCGCCCCGCACACACGTCCGCAAAAAAATTCTTGGTTCGCCGCGACGGACGCACCTCTCTTCCCCGTAGAGCAGTTGTCGGGACTGCTCCACGGCCGAAGGATGGAACCGGATGGGTGTCGAGATCTGTGTGGAAGGGCTGACCAAGTCCTTCGGCCACCAGGTCATCTGGCAGGACGTCTCGCTGACGCTGCCTGCCGGGGAGGTCTCGGTGATGCTCGGCCCCTCGGGGACGGGCAAGTCGGTGTTCCTCAAGACGCTCGTGGGGCTGCTGAAGCCGGAGCGGGGATCGGTGAAGGTCGCGGGCCGGGACATCACCCGCCTGCGCGAGCGCGACCTGTACGAGGTGCGGAAGCTGTTCGGCGTGCTGTTCCAGGACGGCGCGCTGTTCGGCTCGATGAACCTCTACGACAACATCGCCTTTCCCCTGCGCGAGCACACCCGCACGTCCGAGAGCGAGATCAAGCGGATCGTTCTCGAGAAGATGGACATGGTCGGGTTGATCGGCGCTGAGGGGAAGCTGCCCGGCGAGATCTCCGGCGGTATGCGCAAGCGGGCCGGGCTCGCCCGTGCCCTGGTCCTCGACCCGGAGATCATCCTGTTCGACGAACCGGACTCGGGCCTGGACCCGGTCCGCGTGGCTTACCTCAATCAGCTCATCGTCGACCTCAACGCACAGATCGACGCGACCTTCCTGATCGTCACCCACGACATCGCCTCGGCCCGTCAGGTGCCGGACAACATCGGGCTGCTGTTCCGGCGCGAGCTGGTGATGTTCGGGCCCCGCGAGGAGCTGCTGGCCAGTGACGAGCCCGTCGTACGGCAGTTCCTGAACGGCCGGATGCAGGGGCCGATCGGCATGGCGGAGGAGAAGGACGCGGCCCAGGTCGAGCAGGAGCTGGCCCAGATCGATGAGGGTGTTCGGGCCGATGTGCTGACCCCGCGCCTGCTGCCCAGCCCCGGCATCACCCGCCCGCCC
>NZ_JARAVO010000167.1:0-21566 GCF_033792805.1 Streptomyces sp. PA03-1a | reverse complement strand
GGCCGAGGCGCTCCAGCAGATCGCGGAGAAGAAGCGCACCCTCAACCAGCAGAAGGCGGAGGCCGCGAGCAAGCTCAACGAGCTCGACGAGACCCGCACGGAACTGGGCAAGAAGAAGAAGGAAGTCCAGGCGAAGCTGGCCGAGGCGCAGAAGCTCCTCAACTCGCTGACCGCCGCCCAGCGTGCTTCCCTCACCGCCGCGGAGAACCGGGCCAACCGCTCCAACGAGCGCGTCGACCTGGGCAACGTTCCGCCGGCCTCCTCGCTCGCCGCCGCCGCCCTCTCGGCCGCGCAGAGCAAGATCGGTTCGCCGTACGTCTACGGCGCGACCGGCCCGAGCTCCTTCGACTGCTCCGGCCTCACCTCCTGGGCCTACGCCCAGGCCGGCGCCTCGATACCGCGCACCTCCCAGTCCCAGGCCAACGCGGGCACGCGCCTGTCGATGGGCCAGCTCGCGCCCGGCGACCTCGTCATCTTCTACGGCGACCAGCACCACGTGGCCCTGTACGCGGGCAACGGCATGGTCCTGCACGCGCCGCGCACCGGTACGGTCGTGCGCTACGAGTCCATCAACAACATGCCGTTCCAGTTCGGCGTCCGGATCTGACCGGAAGCGCCGACGCCCGTTGAACCTATCGGGTGATCTCGTACGGTGACGGTCCGGCGGTGACCTGCGCAAGCGGAGTCCCGCCCGGCCGCCCGGCGGTACCCGGTCTTTGAACTCCCCGTGTCCGGCTGACTACTGTCAGCCGACGTGCCATCTCATCGACGCATCCCGCAGCCCGGCCGGGCCCCGCGTACCTCCAGGGCCACGGTCCTGACGGCGGCGGCCACCGCCGCCGCCGCGATGGCGGGCGCGGCCGGCACCGCGCAGACGGCCGCCGCCGACCCGGCGGACACCCCCGTCGATGTCGCTGCCCGCATCGACCACCTCTACACCCAGGCCGAACGGGCCACCGAGCAGTTCAACGCCGCCCGTGAGAACACCCAGCGGCTCCGGCGCGAGGTGGAGGTGCTCCAGGACCGGGCCGCGCGCGGCCAGGAGCGGGTCAACCGGCTCCGCGACGACCTCGGCACGCTCGCCGGGGCCCAGTACCGCGGCGGGGGAGTGGACCCCACCCTCGCCCTGCTGCTCTCTGCCGACCCCGCGACCTACCTCGACCGGGCCGCCACCCTCGACCGGATCAGCAGCCGTGGCGACGCGCGGCTGGGCGAACTCCGCTCCGCCCAGCGGTTCCTGGACCAGGAACGCTCCCGGGCCACCGAACGCCTCGACGAACTCGAGCGGGCCCGCACCAGCCTCACGGCCCGCAAGAAGGCCGTGCAGCGCAAGCTGATGGCGGCCGCCCGCCTGGTCAACTCCCTCTCCCCGGAGGACCGGGCCCGGCTCGCCCGCCGCCTGGAGGCCCGTGCCTCCCGTTCCGGCCGGATGGTCGACATCCCCGACCTCGGCCCCCTGTCCGTACGCGCCGCGACGGCCGTCGCCGCCGCGCGCTCCGCCGTCGGCTCCCCCTACGTCTGGGGTGCCACCGGCCCCGGCTCCTTCGACTGCTCCGGCCTGATGGTCTGGGCGTACCGCCAGGCCGGCGTGGGCCTGCCCCGCACCTCCCAGGCCCAGCTGCACGCCGGGCGGCACGTGCCGCTCGGCCAGGCCCGCCCCGGCGACCTGGTCATCTACCGCGGCGACGCCAGTCACGTCGCCATGTACGTCGGTGACGGCCAGGTCATCCACGCCCCGTACCCCGGCGCCCGGGTCCGCTACGACCCCGTCGCCATGCTGCCGATCTCGGCGGTGACCCGGCCCACGTGACCGCCCCTGCCCAGACCGTACGATCGGCGGCGTGGCCCTCTTCCGCTCGCCGACCCGCGCCGTGGCCGCCGCGCTGTGCTGCGCGGCGGTGCTGCTCGCGGGCTGCGGACCCGCGGGCGACGGGACGGCGGAGCACGGGGGGCCCGGGGAACCGGTCGTAAGGCAGCTGCTGGAACGGCGGGCCGACGCGGTCCTGGGGCACGACGAGAAGGCGTACCTGGCCGATGTGACGCCCGCCCGGCACGCCGCCGAGCGCCAGGTCTTCCGCAACCTGGAGGAGCTCCCGCTCGTCTCCTGGTCGTACCGGCTGGTCTCCACCGAGGGCGCGGACCCGGTGACCGCCCGCGTCCAGCTGCGCTACCGCCTGGGGGGCTACGACAGCACCCCGGTCACCACCGACGAGTCCCTGCTGCTGCGCGCGGACGGCACCGGACGCTGGCGGGTGGCCGGCGACGGCGACCCGGGCGGCCTGCTGTGGGAACAGGGCCCGCTGCACGTCGTCCGCGGCAGCCACAGCCTCGTCCTCGGCACCGGCGACCGAACCGAACTGGCCGGGTACGCCACCGACGCGGACCGGGCCGTCCCGCAGGTGCGGCGGGCCTGGGGCGGACAGGGCTGGACCGGGCGGGTGGTGCTGGAAGTGCCGTCCTCGCTGCGGCGGATGGGGCAGCTCCTGGACGCCCCGGCGCAGACGTACGCGGGCGTCGCGGCCGTCACCACCGGGGAGGTCGGCGGCAGCGGGACCGCGCCCGCCGGACGCGTCATAGTCAACCCCGAGGCCTTCGCGGGGCTGTCGGCCTTCGGCCGCCAGGTCGTGCTCACCCACGAGACCACCCACGTCGCCACGCGCGCCGCGACGACCTCCCGCACCCCGCTGTGGCTCTCCGAGGGCTTCGCCGACTGGGTCGCCTACCGGGACTCCGGCCGTACGGCGGCGAGCCTGGCACCCGAGCTGCGCCGGGACGTCACGGCCTCGGGGCCGCCCGGTCACCTCCCCGCGGACGCCGACTTCGCGCCCGGTGCGCTCGCGCAGGCCCAGGCGTACGAGGGCGCCTGGCTGGCCTGCCGGCTCATCGCCGACACCTGGGGCGCCGACCGGCTGGTCGCGCTGTACCGTTCCGGTGCGGATCTGCGCGGCACGCTCGGCATCGACGGGGACGCCTTCACCGAGCGCTGGCGGGCCTACGTCAAGGGGGAGTTGGGATGAGCGCCACGGACGGGGACTTCACGCCGGAGGAGACCGCGCGCGGCAGGGCGCTGCGCCGCGCGCAACTGCCCTTCCTGCTCGGCGGCCGCCTCGCCGGGCTCGCGCTGCTGCTCGTGCTGGGGCTGACCCCCGCGGGCGCCGCCCTCACCGGGCTGTTCGGCGACGCCTGGGCCTCCCGCGTAGCGGCCGGCGGCCTGCTGCTGGTGCTGCTCCAGCAGGCGGTCACCCTGCCGTTCTCCGCCCGGGTCCGCGTCGTCCGGCGCCGCTACGGGCTCGTCACCCAGGGCTGGGGCGGCTGGGCCGTCGACGTCCTGCGCGGGCTGCTCGTCTCCGTACCGCTCGTGCTGGCCGCGCTGTACGGCTACTACGGCCTCGGCTGGGCCTGGGCCGCCCTGGGTGCCGTCTGCGCGGCCGTCGTGCTGTCCTGGCTCGCCCCGGTCGTGCTGGAACCGCTCTTCAACCGCTTCCGGCCGATGGAGGACGGGCCCCTGCGCGACGCGCTGCTGGCCCTGGCCGAGCGCGACGGGATCCCCGTGCGGGCGGTGCTCGTCGCCGACGCGTCCCGGCGGACGACCGCGCTCAACGCGTACGTCTCCGGCTTCGGCCGCACCCGGCGGATCGTCGCCTACGACACGCTGCTCGGCACGGCCCCGGCGGAGGAGGTCGAACTCGTCGTCGCCCACGAACTGGGCCACGTCAAGCACCGCGACGTACCGCGCGGCACGCTGCTCGGCGCCGTCGGCGCGGGGGCGGGGGTCTGCGTGCTCTCCGCGGTCATGGCCGCCTCCTCCTACGGCACCGATGACCCCCGCGGGCTGTTCCTGCTGGCCGCGGTGGCCGCGGTGCTGTCGGCGTGCGCCGGGCCGTTCGGCTGCGCCCTGAGCCGGCGGATCGAACGGCGGGCGGACGTGCACGCGCTGGAACTGACCCGGGACGCCGAGCGGTTCATCGCCATGCAGCGACGCCTCACCGTCACCAACGTCTCCGACCCCGACCCCCCGCGCCTGCTGCACGTCCTCTTCGGCACGCACCCCACCCCCGTCCAGCGCATCGCCGCCGCCCGCGCGTTCGCCTCCGCCACGGGGTAGCGCCCGGCGCGGCGCAGGCGCTCCGCGCCGAACGCGCCACCCTCGCGCGCCCGGCGCGGTCTGCCCGGGAGGTGGGGTCCGGGCGAGGACTTCCGTGAGCCGTTCGCGTCCGCGTGGGCCGTGGCGCGGGGCACGTTCTGGCGGCGGGGGCCGTCCGCCTTCTCGGCGCGCACCGGTGGCAGGGAAGGACGCCGCCGCAGCTCGTCGTACGGGCCGCGGGCACCGTGCGCCTCCCCGGCGGGGCGCGCCTCGATGCCGGGGCCTCGTGCGCGTCCGCGGGCGGCCCGGGCTCAGGCGGTGAGGTCCGCGAGGGCCTCCGTGAGCCATTCGCGCTCCGCGTGGCCCGTGGCGCGGGCTACGCGGAGCATGCCCTGGCGGAAGGGGTCGTCCGCCTCCTCGGCGCGCACCGGCCTGCCGCGGTCGTAGAAGAAGCTGGAGGGGGTCTCCAGGAACTCCAGCCGGCGCCGCAGCACGGCCGCCTGGGCCGTCGCGTCGGGCAGGTGCCTCAGGAAGGCGAGCACGGCGAAGAAGCGGGTGGAGTCGGTGATCTCGATCGGCTTGGGGTCGCGGAGCCGGGCGAGCAGCCGCGCGCGCCCGGTGTCGGTGAGCGAGAGCACGCGGCGCGGTGCGGCGCCGACGCCCGGCTCGGTGTGCTCGCTGACCAGTCCTGCGGCGGTGAGGCGGTTGATGGCCGGGTAGAGCGCGCCGTCGCTGACCGGGCGGACGTGGCCGTTGAGTGCGGCGATGCGCTCCTTGAGCTCGTAGCCGTGCAGGGATTCCTTGAACAGGAAGCCCAGGATCGTCAGCTCCAGCACCGTTCGCCACCTTTCTCGATCATGCGTTCGCACTTGCCCGTGTGGTGCCATGATGCTACCTCTAAACGTGGTATCTCGAATCGAGGTACCGGAGGGGAGGGGACCCATGACGCACCGCGCCCGGCTGGTCGCACTGGCCGGCCCGGTCTACCTGGAACTGCTCGCGGGTGTCGTCGCCGGGATCATCGACGTGCTGTGGGTGGCGCGGCTCGGCGGCGGGGGAGCGGCCGTCGCGGCCGTGGCGGTGGCCACGAACACCGAGAACGTGCTGCTCGGGGTGGTGCTGATGGCCGCGCAGGGGACGACGGTGCTGGTCTCGCGGGCCGCCGGGGCGCGGGACCCGGCGGCGGTCAGGGCGGCGGTGCGCGGCGGGTGGGCGCTGTGCGCGCTGCTGACCCCGGCCGTGGCCGTCGGAGGCTTCCTGTGCCGGGAGCCGCTGGCGGCGCTGCTGCTCGGTGCCCACGGCGACCCGGTGGCGGTCCGCCTCGCGGCCGGGTACTTCGCGGTCTCGCTCCCCGGCACCGCGGTGTTCTACGCACAGAACACCCTGGACGGGGTCTTCAAGGGGGGCGGCGACACCCGCACCCCGATGCGGCTCGCCCTGCTGGCGGGCGGGCTGATCCTGCTCCTCGACCCGTTCCTGATCCACGCCCTCGGGGTGCGGGGCGCGGCCGTCGCCACCGTCGCGGGCCGAACCGTGGCCCTCGCCGCGGGGCTGGCGCTGCTGCGCCGCAACCCCCTGGTGCGGCAGGCCGCGCAGGTGCCGCCCGCAGAACCGGTGGCGGCCGCGCTGCGCCGTACCGCCGTGACCGGGGCGCCGATGGCGGCGGACTTCCTGGTCCGGATGGCCGGCACGCTGACCCTGGTGGCGATCGTGGCCCGGCTGGGCGTCGCCCAGGTCGCGGCGTACGGGATCGCGACCAAGGCGATGTACGTGGCGACGATGGGCTTCTACGCCGTGCGCCAGGCGGCCTCGATCCACACCGCGTACCACCTGGGCGCCGGCCGCGACGAGCGGTACGCCATCGGGCGCCGGGCCCTGCTGCTCGGCGGTGGGCTCGGACTCCTCGCGGCGGTCGTCCTGCTGCCCGCCGCGCCGTGGGTCATGGCCGCCTTCGGCGCGGAGCCCGGCGTGGCGGCGGCCGGGACGGTCTTCCTGCGCACCCTCGGCCCGTACCTGGTGCTGCTGGGGTGCTTCATCGCGCTGGGCGGTGTCTTCCAGGGCGGCGGCGGGGCCACCCTGCTGGTCCGGGTGACGCTGGTGGGCACGGCGGTGCAGCTGCCGCTGGCCTACGCGCTGGCGGGCCCGGCCGGGCTGGGGCTCGTGGGCGTCGGCGTGGCGCTGGCCGTCGCGGCGGGCTTGCAGTGCCTGGCCGTGACGGTGGTCTTCACCAGGTCAGCAGCTTCTCGGCGTCCTGGCCGTGCTCGGGCTCAGGCGCGGCCTGCGCCCTGCGCGCCCTCTCCGGCAGGCCCGTCGAAGCCACCCACAGCCGGCGGCAGGCGATGACGGAGGCGGCGACCAGCAGGCCGTTGCGGAGCAGCAGCAGGGCGATGCCGAGGTCGGTGCTGCCGACGACGTCGGCGAAGCGCACCGGGAACTCGTACAGGGTGAGCACCGTCGCCGCCAGCACCAGCACCGCGGGCAGCGCCATCACGCTGGCCCGCAGCGTGAGGCAGACGGCCGCCAGGCCGATCAGCCAGATCATGTACTGGGGGCTGATCACGCGGCTGGTCGTGGTGAACAGCAGCACCGCGGTGAACGCGGCGTCGAAGGGCGTGCTCGGGCCGTACGTCCGGGTCCGCAGCCGCCACAGCAGCAGCCACGCGAAGGCCACCGCGGTCAGCCCGAGGGCGAGGTCGCTGACCAGGCCCACGTAGGGCCCGAGGAACTCCACCGAGCCGTAGTTGAGCAGGACCTGCCCCTGCCAGCCGTGGTGCCGGGCGATGTGGAAGACCAGGGAACCCAGGGACTCCACCTCGGTGCCCCGCTCGCCCTGGAAGCGCAGGAAGGCGAAGGCCCCCGGCATCCACAGCCAGAAGCCCAGGGCGAGGACGCCCGCCCCGGCCACGGCCGCCGTCCAGATCCGGCGGTCGCGAACCCCGGTGAGCAGCAGCACCGGCCAGACCTTGAGCATCGCGCCGAACGCGATCAGCGCGCCCGCGACCCTGGGGCGGCGCACCGTCGCCAGCAGCGCGGCCATGGCGACGGCGGTGACCATCACGTCGTAGCGCGCGTACGCGGTCGGCCCCAGCAGCGGCACGCCCAGCACCCACACGTAGGCGCCGGCCACCCGCCGTCCCTCGCCGCGCGAACCGCGCAGCAGCAGCGCGAAGGCGACGAGGTCGGCGGCGCAGGCGAGCCAGAAGAACGCGGTCGCGTAGTCGAGGAACGGCAGCATCGCGGGGGCGAGCACCGCGAGCGCGGCGGCGGGCGGGTACTGCCAGGTGACGTCGTGGTGGGGGAAGGTGCCGGTCCGCAGGACCTCGTACCAGCCGTGGTAGATCACCGAGACGTCGGTGGTCACGTCCAGCGGGGACAGGGTGAGCACCTTGAAGACGTAGAGCAGCAGCACGACCCGGGTGGCCGCCCAGGCGAGGACCGGCCCGACCGGGAGCCGCTTGCCGCTGTCGCCTGCCATGTCCACCTCGTCGAATCGGTTCTGCTGTGATGATGCACGATGCCGGTCTCACCCGTGGACAGGCTGTGGAGCTTAGACGCGCGAGGGGCCGCGGTCGGTTGCCGCGGACCGCACCGGATACCCTCGGCGACGTATGGACAAGACCTTGATCGTCACCAACGACTTCCCGCCACGCCCCGGTGGCATCCAGGCGTTCGTGCACAGCATGGCGCTGCGCCTCGATCCCGGCCGGGTGGTGGTGTACGCGTCGACCTGGCGGGACGGCTCCGAGGTCGCCGCGTTCGACGCCGAGCAGCCCTTCCCGGTCGTACGTGATCGTACGACGATGTTGCTGCCGACCCCGAGGGTGACCCGGCGCGCCGCCGCGCTCCTGCGCGAGCACGGCTGCACCTCGGTGTGGTTCGGGGCCGCGGCCCCGCTCGGGCTGATGGCGCCCGCGCTGCGGAAGGCCGGGGCCCGCCGGCTGGTGGCGACGACCCACGGGCACGAGGCGGGGTGGGCGCAGTTGCCCGCGAGCCGCGGGCTGCTGCGGCGGATCGGCGAGGGCACCGACACGATCACCTACCTGGGCGAGTACACCCGGTCCCGGATCGCCCGGGCACTGACGCCGCAGGCCGCCGGGCGCATGGTGCAACTGCCGCCGGGCGTGGACGAGAAGACCTTCCACCCGGCCTCCGGCGGCGAGGCGGTGCGCGCCCGGCTGGGGCTCACCGACCGGCCGGTGGTCGTCTGCGTCTCCCGCCTGGTGCCGCGCAAGGGCCAGGACACCCTCATCGAGGCGATGCCGACGATCCTGGCCGCCCAGCCCGACGCCGTCCTGCTCGTCGTGGGCGGCGGCCCGTACGCGGACGACCTGAAGCGGCTCGCCGAGCGGACCGGGGTGGCGGAGTCGGTGCGGTTCACCGGGGCCGTGCCGTGGCAGGAGCTGCCCGCGCACTTCGGCGCCGGTGACGTCTTCGCCATGCCGTGCCGCACGCGCCGGGGCGGGCTGGACGTCGAGGGGCTCGGCATCGTCTACCTGGAGGCCTCGGCCACCGGCCTGCCGGTCGTCGCGGGCGACTCCGGCGGGGCGCCGGACGCGGTGCTGGACGGCGAGACCGGCTGGGTGGTGCGCGGCGGGGAGCCCGCGGAGGCAGCCGAGCGGATCCTGGTGCTGCTGGGCGACGCGGAACTGCGGCGCCGGATGGGCGAGCGCGGACGCAAGTGGGTCGAGGACGCCTGGCGGTGGGATCTGCTCGCCGAGCGGCTCAAGGCCCTCTTGTAAAAGACCATGAGCGCACGGTATGGGCGGAATCCGCCGTTCCGCCCATGATGCGCCCATGACAGCAAACCTGACGCGTCGTCAGATTCTGGGCATCGCCGCCCTGCAGACGGCATCCGTGATGGGTCTCACCCGCATCGGGCTCTCCCCGGCCGCCGCGGCGGACCGGGAGCCCGCCGGCTACGCGCCGGCCGTCGTCGTCGGCTCCGGCTACGGAGGCGCGGTCGCGGCGTTACGCCTGGCCGAGGCGGGCGTGAGCACCCTCGTACTGGAGATGGGGCGGGCGTGGGACACGCCGGCCCCCGACGGCAAGGTCTTCTGCAACACCGCCTCGCCGGACCGGCGCTCCATGTGGTTCCGCACCCGCACCGCGGCGCCCCTGGCCACCTTCCTCTGGCTCGACGTGGTCAACAAGGACATCACCCCGTACCCCGGCGTCCTGGACCGCGTCGACCACCCCGGCATGTCCGTCTACGTCGGCCGCGGCGTCGGCGGCGGCTCCCTCGTCAACGGCGGCATGGCCGTCACACCGGACCGCGCCTACTTCCGGGAGGTCCTCCCGCAGGTCGACGCGGACGCCATGTACGGCACGTGGTTCCCGCTGGCCAACCGCATGCTCGGCGTCAACACCGTCGCGCCCGACTGGTTCGAGGGCACCGAGTGGTACCAGTTCACCCGCGTCTCCCGCGCCCAGGCCGCCCGGGCCGGGCTCGCCACCACCTTCGTGCCCAACGTCTACGACTTCGACTACATGCAGCGCGAGGCCGCGGGCACCGCCACCAAGTCGGCCCTGGCCCAGGAGGTCATCTACGGCAACAACTTCGGCAAGCGCAGCCTCGACCGGACCTACCTCGCCGCCGCGCTCGGCACCGGCAACGTCACCATCGAGACGCTCAGCCACGTGAAGGCGGTCCGCCGCGACCCCGACGGCACCTACGTGCTCACGGTGGCGCAGACCGACCTCACCGGCGCCGTCGTCGCCACCCGCGAGGTCGGCTGCCGCGCCCTGTTCCTCGCCGCGGGCAGCCTCGGCACCACCGAACTGCTGCTGCGCGCCCGGGAGACGGGCGCCCTGCCCGACCTCAGCGCCGCCGTCGGCAAGGGCTGGGCGGGCAACGGCAACATCATGCTCGGCCGCGCCAACCACCTGTGGAACCCCACCGGCGCCCACCAGTCGACCATCCCCGTGATGGGCATCAACGACTGGAACAACGCCGCCAACCCGGTGTTCGCCGAGATCGCCCCGCTCCCCATCGGCCTGGAGACGTGGATCAGCCTCTACCTCGCGATCACCAAGAACCCCGAGCGGGGCACCTTCGTCTACGACCCGGCCACCGACGCGGCCGTGCTGAACTGGACCCGCTCCCAGAACCAGCCCTCGGTCGCCGCCGCGAAGACCCTCTTCGACCGCGTCAACCGGGCCAACGCCACCATCTACCGCTACGACCTGTTCGGCGGCAACCGGGTCTTCGCCGACGACTTCTGCTACCACCCGCTCGGCGGCTGCGTCCTCGGCAGCGCCACCGACGCCTACGGCCGCGCGGACGGCTACGACGGCCTGTACGTCGTCGACGGCTCGCTCGTCCCCGGCTCCATCGGGGTCAACCCGTTCGTCACCATCACCGCCCTGGCCGAGCGCACCATGGCCAGGGTCCTGGCCCGGGACGGCATCACCTAGGAACGCCGGTGGCCGCCGTACGCCCGAGGGGTACGGCGGCCACCGTCGACGTGGGTGAGGGCCCGTCAGCGCGGGCTCACCTGCCGTAGATCGCGGCGATCTCGTCCGCGAAGTCCCGCAGCACCACGTTGCGCTTCAGCTTCAGCGAGGGCGTCACGTGACCGGACTCCTCGGTGAACTGCGTCGCCAGGACACGGAACTTCTTGACCGCCTCCGCCTTGGACACCGCGGCGTTGCCGTCGTCGATCGCCGACTGCACCTCGGCCAGCAGCTCCGCGTCCTCACGCAGCTCCGCGACGCTGCGGCCGGACTTGCCGTGCTGCTGGGCCCAGCGGGGCAGGAACTCCTCGTCCAGGGTGACCAGCGCGCCGATGAAGGGCTTGCCGTCGCCGACCACCATGCACTCGGCGACCAGCGCGTGGGCCCGGATGCGGTCCTCGATCACGGCCGGGGCGACGTTCTTGCCGCCCGCGGTGACGATGATCTCCTTCTTGCGGCCGGTGATGGTGATGTAGCCGTCCTCGTCCAGCGTCCCGACGTCGCCGGTGTGGAACCAGCCGTCGGTGACGGCCTCGGTGGTGGCCGCCTCGTTGTTCCAGTAGCCCGCGAACAGGTGCTCGCCGTGGAGCATGACCTCGCCGTCGTCGGCGATGCGGACCGTGGAGCCCGGCAGCGGCTGGCCGACGGTGCCGATCTTGGTGCGGTCCCAGGGGTTGAAGGCGGTGGCCGCACAGGACTCGGTCAGGCCGTAGCCCTCCAGCACCGTGAAGCCGATGCCGCGGTAGAAGTGGCCCAGCCGCTCGCCCAGCGGGGCCCCGCCGGAGATCGAGTACTCGGCGCGGCCGCCGAGCACGGCGCGCAGCTTGCTGTAGACCAGCCGGTCGAAGACCTTGTGCTTGAACTTCAGGCCGAGCGAGGGACCGCCGGCCGAGTCCAGCGCGCGGCTGTACTCGATCGCCACGTCGGTGGCCTTGTCGAAGACCTTCCCCTTGCCGCCGGCCTGCGCCTGGGCGCGCGCGGAGTTGTAGACCTTCTCGAAGACCCGCGGCACGCCCAGCAGCAGCGTCGGGCGGAAGGCGGCCAGTTCGCCGGTGAGGTTCTTGGTGTCGCTGACGTGCCCGAGCTTGATCGGCGCCATGATCGCGGCCACCTCGACCAGCCGTCCGAAGACGTGCGCGAGCGGCAGGAAGAGCAGGATCGAGGAGTCCCCGGTGCGGAAGAGCGGCTTCAGGCGCTCCACGACGTTGCCGCACTCGGCGAAGAACGCGCGGTGCGTGAGCACGCAGCCCTTGGGGCGCCCGGTCGTGCCCGAGGTGTACACGATGGTGGCGGGGGAGTCGGCCTTGGCCCAGGCGCTGCGCTCGTCCACGGTCGCCTCGGCGACGTCCGTGCCGGCCGCGCCGAGGGTCTCCACCGCGCCCGCCTCGATCCGCCACACGTGCTTCAGCTGCGGCAGGCGGTCGCGCACCGACTCCACGGACTTCTCGTGGGCCTCGGTCTCCACCACGGCCGCGACGGCGCCGGAGTCGCCGAGGATCCACTCGATCTGCTCGGCGGAGGAGGTCTCGTAGACCGGGACGGTGACCGCGCCCGCGCTCCAGATGGCGAAGTCGAACAGCGTCCACTCGTAGCGGGTGCGGGAGATCAGGGCCACCCGGTCGCCGGGCTGCACGCCCGAGGCGATCAGGCCCTTGGCGGCGGCGCGCACCTCGGCGAGGAAGGTGGTCGAGGTGACGTCGGCCCAGTCACCGGTCACGGTCTTCCGGGCGATGACGGCAACGTCCGGGTGCTGAGCGGCGTTGCGGCGGATGAGATCCGTCAGATTGCCGTCCGCGGGGACCTCGTAGAGAGCCGGAAGGCTGAACTCGCGCAAAACTGCTGCTCCTCATCGGCGCCGGCGGCGGTGCTGGCTGCGTCCACTGCATGGTTGAGCGTGGAACGGACGGCCTGGACGTTACCCACCGGTAAAGCTTCAGCGGTAGGGGGTGCCGTGTAGATGTTTTGTGTGTCACATCGTCGTCACACGCCGCAGGCCCGCCGCGACACCGTGCGGATCCACTGGTCGGAAGCCTAGTCGAGGCCCCCGGTGACCCGCAGGTAACCGCAGCCCCGGTGTGCCCTCCCCAACCCCGCCCGGCGCGTCCTACAGTGATCGTCATGCGGGTCCATGTCGTCAGTGACGTCCACGGCGCCTCCGAGGCCCTCGCCGAGGCCGGTGAGGGCGCCGACGCGCTGATCTGCCTCGGCGACCTGATCCTCTTCCTCGACTACGCCGACCACTCGCGGGGCATCTTCCCCGACCTCTTCGGGGCCGAGAACGCCTCCCGCATGGTCGGGCTGCGCACCGCCCTGCGCTGGGACGAGGCCCGCGCCCTCGACCGCGAACTGTGGGCGGGGCTCGGCACCGACCGGCGCACCGCCATCGAGGCCGCCGTGCGCCGCCAGTACGCCGAGCTGTTCGCCGCGTTCCCCACCCCGACGTACGCCACCTACGGCAACGTCGACATCCCCGCGCTCTGGCCGGAGTACGCCCGGCCCGGCACCACGGTGCTCGACGGCACCACCACCGAGATCGGCGGCCTGGTCTTCGGCTTCGTCGGCGGCGGGCTGCGCACCCCGTACCGCACCCCGTACGAGATCGACGACGAGACGTACGCCGCCAAGGTGGCCGCCCTCGGCGAGGTCGACGTGCTGTGCTCGCACATCCCGCCCGCCGTCCCCGAGCTCTGCTACGACACCGTCGCCCGGCGCCTCGAACGCGGCAGCGAGGCGCTGCTCGACGCGATCCGCCGGGTGCGCCCCCGCTACGCGCTCTTCGGCCACGTCCACCAGCCGCTCGTGCCGCGGATGCGCCTGGGCAGGACCGAATGCGTCAACGTCGGCCACTTCAACTCCACCCGGACACCCTGGGCACTGCAATGGTGACCGCCCCGGCGGTCTCCGGCCGCCCGACCAGGCGGTAGCCTTCACCAGCAGACATACAACAGCAGGTACGACGCGACGTCCCGGAGGGGCCACGGCGATGGCGGAACACACCAGGTCGAGCATCACCATCGACGCGGCCCCGGCCGATGTCATGGGCGTCATCGCGGACTTCGCCCGGTACCCGGAGTGGACCGGCGAGGTGAAGGAGGCGGAGATCCTCTCCGCCGGCGGCGACGGCCGTGCCGAGCAGGTCAGGCTCCTCCTGGACGCGGGCGCCATCAAGGACGACCACACCCTCGCCTACACCTGGGTCGGCGACCACGAGGTCCGCTGGACCCTGGTCAAGTCCCAGATGCTGCGCACCCTGGACGGCGCCTACATCCTGGCCCCGCTGGAGGACGGCAAGCGCACCGAGGTCACCTACCAGCTGACCGTCGACGTCAAGATCCCCATGCTCGGCATGATCAAGCGCAAGGCCGAGAAGGTCATCATCGACCGCGCCCTCGCCGGCCTGAAGAAGCGCGTCGAGTCCCAGGGCTGACGTGCGCACGCTCCTGGTCACCGGCACGGGCGGCGCCGGGCGTACGACGGTCGCCGCCGCCACGGCCGTGGCCGCGAGCACGCCCGGGCGGCGTGTGCTGCTGCTCTCCACCGATCGCGACGCCTCCCTCGACGGGGTCCTGGGCCCGGTGCCGCCCCCGTCCGGGGACGGCGGCGGTCCGCAGCCGGACGGGGCGCCCCTGCCCATCGCGCCGGTCGGGTCCGTACCGGGTCTGTGGGCCGCGCGCGTCGACGCGGCCGCCGCCTTCCGGGCCGACGCCGGGGCCGTCCAGCAACGCCTGGGCTCCCTGCTCGACCTGCTCGGCGCGGCCCCGCTGGACCCCGAGGAACTGACCGAACTCCCCGGCGCCGACGCCTTCGCGCTGCTGCGCGCCCTGCGGGACACCGCCGGCGGCTGGGACCTGGTGGTCGTCGACCTCCCGCCGGTCCACGACTCCCTCACCGCACTCGCGCTGCCCGCGCAACTGCGCCGCTACATCGCCCGGCTGGTCCCCCAGGAGCGGCAGGCCGCCCGCGCCCTGCGCCCCGTCCTCGCCCAGCTCGCCGGTGTGCCCGCGCCGGGCGCCTGGGCCTACGAGGCCGCCGCCCGCGCCGACCGGGAACTGGCCGGTGCCCAGGCCGTGATCGAGGACGCCGCCACGACCGTCCGGCTCGTCGTGGCCCCCGGCACGCACGCCGCCGACGCCGTGCGCCGGGCCCGCACCGGACTGGCCCTGTACGGCCACCGCCTCGAGGCCGTGGTCGCCAACCGGATGCTGCCCGCCGAGTCCCCGGACCCCTGGCTGACCGAACTGGCCGCCCACCGGCGCAAGGAAGTGCGCGCCCTGCTCGCGGAACTCGCCGGAACGCCCACCGCGCTCCACGAACTGCCCCACCTCGGCCGGGAGCCGCGCTGCGCCGAGGACCTCGCCCGGCTCGCCGCGCAGCCGCCCGCCGACGCGCCCGAGGGCCCCGCGGCGCCGCCGTGGACCACCGAGGACCGGCTCGCAGCCGAGGGCCACTTCCTCTGGCGGCTGCCCCTGCCGGGCGCGACACGCGACACCGTCGACCTCGTACGCCGCGGCGACGAACTCGTCGTCGACGCCGAGGGATACCGCCGCATCCTCCCGCTGCCCTCCGCGCTGCGCCGCTGCACCGTGGCCGGTGCGGCGCTCCGCGACGGCGCGCTGCAGGTCCGGTTCGCCCCGGATCCCGGTCTTTGGCCCCGCTGAGCGCTGAAAGTGCCGCCCCCGTTCGGGTACCGTCGTGGGTATCAAGCCCGGAGCCTTACGGAGCCACCATGAGCGAATCCACGGACCGCGCGGGCCGCCCCGACACCGATTCAGACGCCTGGGCCAAGGCGAGCGCGGAGGACACCGCCGCGGAGAACGCCCGCCGGCGGCAGCAGAGCGGACAGACCCCCGGCAGTGCCGGCGAGGAGCTGCGGCGTCTCGCGGAAGCGGTCACCGACCGCCTGTCGATGCTCCGCACCCCCGCCGCCGAGATGGCGGCGCAGGGGCTGATCTCGCAGGTCAAGCAGGCGGTTGAGCCGATCGTCGAGCGCAACCCCGAGGTCTTCGACCACCTCGCCGCCGCGGGCGCCGAACTCCTGGCCGCCTACCGCGCCGCGGTGAGCGGGCAGGAACGACGCTGGACCTCCGGCGGGGACACGCCGCCCAGCGAACGCATCGACCTGGACTGAACGGCGCGACGCGGACCCGGGACGAGCATCGGGCCCGAACAGGGCGCGGGTCGCCCTCCGGTACGGTTGGACACAGCGGGGCTCGACCGAATACTGAGGGATACATGGGACTCACCATCGGCGTCGACATCGGCGGCACGAAGATCGCGGCCGGCGTGGTCGACGAGGAAGGCTCGATTCTCGAAATCGTCAAGGTGCCGACCCCGCAGACCTCCGAGGGCGTCGTCGACGCCATCGCGAGCGCGGTGCACGACGTCAGTGTCGGCCACACGGTCGAGGCCGTCGGCATCGGTGCCGCCGGCTACGTCGACGACAAGCGTGCCACCGTGCTCTTCGCGCCCAACATCCGCTGGCGCCACGAGCCGCTGAAGGACAAGGTCGAGCAGCGCGTCGGACTGCCCGTCGTCGTCGAGAACGACGCCAACGCCGCCGCCTGGGGCGAGTACCGCTTCGGTGCCGGCGCGGGCCACGACGACGTCATCTGCATCACCCTCGGCACCGGGCTCGGCGGCGGCATCATCATCGGCAACAAGCTGCGCCGCGGCCGCTTCGGCGTGGCCGGCGAGTTCGGGCACATCCGCATGGTGCCGGACGGTCTGCTGTGCGGCTGCGGCAGCCAGGGCTGCTGGGAGCAGTACGCCTCCGGCCGGGCACTGGTGCGCTACGCCAAGCAGCGGGCCGTCGCCCAGCCGGAGAACGCCACCCTGCTGCTGTCGCTCGGCGACGGCACGCCCGAGGGCATCCAGGGCCAGCACATCAGCCGGGCCGCGCGTGACGGGGACAAGGTCGCGATCGACTCCTTCCGCGAGCTGGCCCGCTGGGCCGGCGCCGGGCTCGCCGACCTGGCCTCGCTCTTCGACCCCTCCGCCTTCATCGTCGGCGGCGGCGTCTCCGACGAGGGCGAACTCGTCCTCGAGCCCATCCGCAAGTCCTTCCGCCGCTGGCTGGTCGGCGGCCAGTACCGGCCGCACGCCCAGGTACTCGCCGCCCAGCTCGGCGGCAAGGCCGGCCTCGTCGGCGCCGCCGACCTCGCCCGCCAGGGCTAGCCCCGGCGGTCACCCGCCCGGCACCGGTGCCCCCGTCACTCCCGGCGAAGGAGTGACGGGGGCGCCCGGCTTCCCGGCCGGGCACACGACGCCCCCGCGCGACCGCGCCGCCGCTACAGTGAGCCCGTGAGCGAGGGCCCGCTGCCGGAGCTGCCGGCGTCCCGTACCGAGCCGGACGGCTCCGCCGTCGTCCGCGTGCTGAGCTACAACATCCGCTCCATGCGGGACGACACCGCGGCGCTCGCCCGGGTGATCCGCGCCTGCGACCCCGACCTCGCGCTGATCCAGGAGGCACCCCGCTTCTTCCGCTGGCGCAAGGCCGTCGCCCGCCTCGCCCGCGCCTGCGGCCTGGTCGCCGTCACCGGCGGGGCCACCGCCACCGGCCCCCTCGTGCTGTCATCCCTGCGGGTGCACGTGGAACGCGCCGAGGACGTCCTGCTGCCCCGCACGCCCGGTCTGCACCGGCGCGGCTTCGCCACCGCCGTCGTGCGCGTCGGCGGCGCCCGCCTGTCCGTCGTCAGCTGCCACCTCTCGCTGCAGGCCCGCGAGCGCTACGACCAGGGCGGCATGCTGCTGGACCGGCTCGCCGCCATGGGCGAGCCGTACGCGGTCGTCGGCGGCGACCTCAACGACCGCCCCAACGGCCGCACCTTCCGCCGGCTCGCCGACGACCTCCAGGACGCCTGGGCGGCCCGGCCCTGGGGCGGCGAGTACACCTCCACCCCGTACGACCCGCACCAGCGGATCGACGCGATCTTCACGACCCCCGGCATCGAGGTCCTCGGCTGCGGGGTGCCGCACGGCCTGCCCGGCATCACCCCGTACGACCTGAGGGCGGCCACGGACCACCTCCCGGTCCTGGCCGCCCTCAAGGTGCCCGCGTCCGCCTGACGGCGGCGCCGGTCAGACCACGGCGCCGCCGCCCGGCAGGTCGTCGTCCTCGTCGCCGCCCGGACGCATGCGCGTCACCAGGGTGGCGAAGCCGCCGAGGAAGCCGCCGACGCCGACGGTGAGAGCCCACCACGGCATCGGTTCCTGGAAGAGGACGAAGCCGAAGATCAGCAGCGGGCCGCCCACGGCGGCCAGCCACGCGAACTTCGTCGTCACGTCCGCCTCCGGCAGCGGCGGCGGCTCCGGCGGCTCGTAGTGCCCCTCGTCCGCGTCCTCATCGAGTGCGTAGTCACGGGGACCGGACAGCACGGGGTGGATGACGATGCGCGTCGCGTCCGGCGCCGCGGGCAGCGCGGACGGGTCCGCAGTGCCCTCGCTCCCGTCGCGCTCGCCGTCGGCCCCGCCCTCGCCGTCCCGCTCCGCGGCCGGGACGTCCTCGGCCTCGGGCCAGGAACCCGTCCCGGGCTCGGGGTCCTTCTCGTACGCCGCGACGATCTCGGCCCACGCCGATTCCTCGTCCAGCGGCGCGCGCTCCGGCTCGCCGCCCTCCGGCACCTGGCGGCGCTCCTCCTCGGGCTCAGCCACTGGCCGCGTCCTCCTTCTCCGCCCGCTCTCCCGCACCCGACAGCCGCTCGACGAAGGCGTACGACTCCTCGAAGACCGTCTCCGCGTCGTGGTCCAGCGTCGCGACGTGGTAACTGCGCTCCAGCACCGTCTCCGTGACGTCCGTCGACGACACCCGGCTCAGCACGACCGCCGAGTTCGACGGGTGCACCACGTGGTCGACCCGGCTGTGCAGCAGCAGGAGCGGCTGCGTCACCTGCGGCAGCTCATGGCGTACCAGCGTCCAGAAACGGCTCAGCGAGTGCACCGCCCGCAGCGGGGTGCGGTCGTAGCCGACCTCCTGCGAGCCCTCCTTCGCGATGTCGCTCGCGATGCCCGGCACGGTGGGGACGAAGTGGCGCAAGAGGGGAACGACCTTCAGCTGATGGCTGTCGGCCTTGACCGAGGGGTTGACCAGGGCGATGCCACTGACCGCGGCGCCGTGCTGCGCGGCCAGCCGCAGGGTCAGGGCCCCGCCCATCGACATTCCGAAGACAAACACGCGGTCACAGCGCTCGGACAGCGCGCGGAATTCCCGGTCCACCTCCGCGTACCAGTCCTCCCAGCCGGTCAGCTGCATGTCCTGCCAGCGCGTGCCGTGCCCCGGCAGCAGCGGTACGGACACGGTCAGGCCCCGCTCGGCCAGGTACTCGGCCCACGGCCGCATGGACTGCGGTGTGCCGGTGAATCCGTGGCACAACAGGACGCCGACCTTGCCGCCGTCGTGGCGGTAGGGCTCGGCTCCGGGCATCAGCGGCACCGTGCGTCTCCTGTTCGGTGGAATGCGCGAAAAGCGATACCTCACAGTACGCGGACGGCCGACACCGGGGGAGAGCACCGGCGGATCTGGCGTTAAGGTCTTCCCGTCAGACACAGGAGGTCATCGGTTGTTGTACGGCGTGATGAAGATCGCCATCGGGCATCCCCTGCGGGCCGCGTTCCGGCCGTGGGTGGAGGGGATGGAGCACATCCCCAAGCAGGGAGCGGCGATCCTGGCGAGCAACCACCTGTCCTTCTCGGACTCCTTCTTCCTGCCGGCCGTGCTCGACCGCAAGGTCACCTTCATCGCCAAGGCCGAGTACTTCACCACGCCCGGCATCAAGGGCAAGCTCACCGCCGCCTTCTTCAAGGGCGTCGGCCAGCTCCCCGTGGACCGCTCCGGCGCGCGCGGCGCCGGCGAGGCCGCGATCAACAGCGGGATAAAGGTCATCGAGGCCGGCGAGCTCTTCGGCATCTACCCCGAGGGCACCCGCTCGCCCGACGGCCGCCTCTACCGCGGCAAGCCCGGCGGCCTGGCCCGCATCGCGCTCGCCACCGGCGCGCCCGTGATCCCGGTCGCCATGATCGACACGGAGAAGATCCAGCCGCCCGGCCAGGTCATGCCCAAGCTGATGCGCCCCGGCATCCGGATCGGCAAGCCGCTGGACTTCAGCCGCTACATGGGCATGGAGCACGACCGCTTCATCCTGCGCTCGGTCACCGACGAGGTGATGTACGAGATCATGAAGCTCTCCGGCCAGGAGTACGTGGACATCTACGCGACCGCCGCCAAGCGGCAGATCGCCGAGGCGGCGAAGAAGCAGCAGCAACAGCACGGCGAGCCCTAGCCGGACGCGCCAGGGGGAAACGGGGGGACGGCCCATGGCCGGGGAGAAGACCGGCGCGACCGGGGGGAGACCCGGCGGGTCCGCCGCCGCGCGGCCCGCACGCGTCGCCCGCATGTCCGTCGAGCAGCCGCTGTGGCGCGCCCTGACCGGCTACCGGTTGCTGACCGCGGCGTACGCCATCGGGCTCTACGCCGCCGCCTACCACGAGCACGCACACCCCCTGGCGGGCGCGGCCTACATGGCGGTGCTCGCCGTGTGGACGCTGGCCACCGTCGGCAAGGTGAGCTCGCCCCAGCGCTGCACCAGGCCCTTCCTCATCGTCGACCTCGGTGTCGCGATCACCGGCATCCTCATCACCCCGGTCGTCGAGGCGCACCAGCGCATCCTCGACGGCGGCCCCACCCTCCCGTCGATCTGGACCGCCGGCTCCGTGCTCGCCTTCGCCATCAAGGGCGGCTGGCGCTGGGCCGCCGCCGCCTCCTGCCTCGTCGGCGGCGCCAACCTCGTCGAGCGCGGCGCCCCGGCGCGCGACACCCTCCACAACGTGCTGCTGGTGGCCATCGCCAGCATCGCCATCGGGTACGTCGTCGAGGTCGCCCGCGCCAGCGAACGCACCCTCGCCCGCGCCCTGCAGATCGAGGCCGCCACCCGCGAGCGGGAGCGCCTGGCCCGCGACATCCACGACAACGTGCTGCAGGTGCTCGCCATGGTGCAGCGGCGCGGCGCCGAGATCGGCGGCGAGGCCGAGGCCCTGGGCCGCATGGCAGGCGAACAGGAGGCCGCCCTGCGCGCCCTGGTCACCGACGGCGCCGCCGCCCTGCCGTCCCCCCGCGGTGCCACCGGCACCGACGCCGACGCCGAGGCCGGCGCCGGCCAGGACCCGGACGCGCCCCGCGACCTGCGCCCGCTGCTCTCCCCGTACGGCAGTGCCCGGGTCACCGTCGCGGCCCCCGGCACCCCCGTCCTCGTCCCGGCCCGCGCAGCACGTGAACTCGCCGCCGCCGTGGGCGCCGCCCTGGAGAACGTCCGCCGGCACGCCGGTGAGGACGCCCACGCCTGGATCCTGGTCGAGGACGAACCCGAGGCCGTACTGGTCAGCGTCCGCGACGACGGCCCCGGCATCCCCGAAGGCCGCCTCGCCGCCGCCGAGGCCGAGGGCAGGCTCGGGGTCGCCCAGTCCATCCGCGGCCGGCTCCGGGACCTCGGCGGCACGGCGGAACTGGTGTCGGTGCCCGGGCAGGGGACAGAAGTCGAGTTGAGGCTCGCGAAGTGAGGGAGGAGATTGGGGTCATGGCGGTGAAGGTGATGGTGGTCGACGACCACCCCATGTGGCGGGACGCGGTGGCCCGCGACCTCACCGAGGCCGGATACGTGGTGGTCGCCACCGCCGGCGACGGTCCGGAGGCGGTACGGCGCGCCAGGGCGGCCATGCCCGAGGTGCTCGTCCTCGACCTCAACCTCCCCGGCCTGTCAGGTGTCCAGGTCTGCAAGGACGTCATCGCCGACAACCCCGCCCTGCGGGTGCTGGTGCTCTCCGCCAGCGGCGAGCACGCGGACGTCCTGGAGGCCGTGAAGTCCGGCGCCACCGGCTACCTGCTGAAGTCCGCCGGCCGCGAGGAACTCCTCGACGCCGTCCGCCGCACCGCCGTCGGCGACCCCGTCTTCACCCCGGGCCTCGCCGGCCTCGTCCTCGGCGAGTACCGCCGCCTCGCCTCCGACCCCGCCCCCGTCGCGGTCGACCTCGACGTCTGACC
>NZ_JARAVO010000166.1:0-21592 GCF_033792805.1 Streptomyces sp. PA03-1a | reverse complement strand
GCCCTCCCCCGGCCGAAGGCTGGGGGAGGGCGGGAGGCGGGTGGACGCCCGCCGCAGGCGCAACGGAGCCGCACACAAACACCCGGGGAGCCCGGCGCAGCCGCCTAGTCGGCCCACGCCGTGCGCGTGACCGCGTACTCGACCTCCCCCTGTTCCGCCCCCGGCAACGCCTCGTCCCACTCCTCGTGGAAGACCCGGACGAACGACAGCCCCGCCTTCTCCATCACACGCCGCGACCGCGCGTTGACGAACATCGTCTCCGCGTGGACGCGCTCCGCGCCCAGGTCGGTGAAGGCCTTGCGGACCAGGGCGCGGGACCCCTCCGTGGCGTAGCCGCGGCCCCAGGCGGCGCGGCGCAGGCGGTACCCGAGTTCGAGGTCGTCGGCGGGGCCGCCGGGGCGGGGGGTGAGGGCGAACCAGCCGACGAAGTGCCCGGTGGAGAGTTCCTCCGCCGCCCAGACCTGGGAGCGTGCGAAGCGGGGCAGGACCTCGTGCCGGATGACGTCGGAGGGCGTGGGGCGGCCGTTGCCCAGGTAGCGCATGACCTCGGGGTCGCTGTCGAGCGCGACGAGCAGTTCGGCGTCCGCGTCGGTGTCGGTGAAGTGCCGCAGCCGCAGCCGCTCGGTCTCCAGGAAGATCCGCATGTGCATGGGCGGCACGCTAGGCCTGCGGGGTCGTCGCCGCCACGGGTTTGCGGTCGCGCTCCACGGAGACGGTGCCCGCGCGCCGGAGCACGCCCGCGCCCACGGCGAGCCCGGCGGCGAGCAGGGTGACCAGGCCGAAGGAGACCTGCAGGGAGCTGGCCTCCGCGATGGAGCCGATGGCGGCCGGAGCCACCAGCCCGGAGGTGTAGGTGACCGTGGCGACGCCCGCGATGGCCTGGCTCGCGTTGGGCCCGCTGCGCCCGGCCGCGGCGAAGCACAGCGGCACGACCACGGCGATGCCCACGCCGATGAGGGCGAAGCCCGCGATGGTGGTGACCTGCGTGGACGCCGTGGCGACGAGGACGCCGCCCACCGTGGCGAGCAGGCCGCCGAAGCGTACGGTGCGGACCGGTCCGAAACGGCGGACGACGAGGTCGCCGAGGAGACGGGACACGGCCATGGTGCACGCGAACGCGGTGTAGGACGCGGCGGCGACACCGGGGGAGGCGCCGGCGATGTCACGGAGGTAGACCGCGCTCCAGTCCATGCTGGCGCCCTCCGCGAAGACGGCGCAGAAGCCGATGGCGCCGATGACCAGGGCGGCGCGGGGCGGCAGGGCGAAGCGCGCGGGGGCCTCCTCCGACGCGGCGGGCCGCAGGTCGAGCACTCCGCTGCAGACCACCTGGCCCAGCACGACGAGCAGGACGGCCGCGGCGGTGAGGTGGAGGCGCGCGTCGAGTTCCGCGTGGGCGGCGAGGACGCCGAAGAGGGAGCCGAGCAGGGTGCCGGCGCTCCACATGCCGTGCAGCCCGGACATGATCGAGCGGCCGAGGCGTTCCTCGACCTCGACGCCCTGGGCGTTCATGACGACGTCGGCCATGCCGGCCGAGGCCCCGTACACGAACATCGCCCCGCACAGCCAGCCCAGTCCGGAGGAGAGGGCGGGCAGCGCCAGCGAGGCGCACCACAGGCCGAGCAGGAGGCGCAGCGCGTTGCGCATGCCCATGTGGTGGGCGACGCGGGCGGCGAGCGGCATCGCGACGGAGGCGCCGAGGGCCGCGAAGACGAGCGCGAAGCCGAGCTGTCCGGCGCTGAGCCCCGCGTGCTCCTGGATCCAGGGCACCCGGGTGGCGAAGCTGCCGGTCACCGCGCCGTGCACCGCGAACACGGCGGCGACGGCGAGATGGGCGCGCCGCAGTCGCGGGTCTGTCTTCCCCGTCGGGGTCGTCGGCTTCGTCGGCATGTTCCCTCCAGTCTGGTCCCGCCGTGCTCGGGGCATAAATTATCAGGCAGGCTTCCTGAAAGATAGACTGCCTCCTGCCACGGTCCCGCACCGGGCCCCTGTCGCCCGCCCTCGCACCTGCGCGACGGCTTCTGGAAGGATCCGTCCATGACCGCCATGCGATCCCACGCCGGGCGCACCGCCTCCCCCCGCACCGCTCGGGCGATCAACGACCGGCTGGCCCTGGAACTGCTGCAGCGCGAGGGCCCGTTGACGGCGGCCCAGCTCAAGTCCCTCACCGGGCTGTCCCGTCCGAGCGTCGCCGACCTGGTCGAGCGGCTGCAGGAGTCCGGGCTGATCACGGTGGTCGGCGAGACGGGAGCCGACCGGCGCGGCCCCAACGCTCGGGTGTACGGGATCGTCGCCGACCGGGCGCAACTGGCCGCCTTCGACGTCCGCACCCACAGCGTCGCCCTCGAGGTGGCCGACCTATTGGGGAACACCATCGGCAGCGCCGTCCTGCCGGTGGACCCGTTCGGCGATCCGCAGCGCACGGTGCGGCGCTCGGTGGCGCTGCTGGAGCGGACCGCGCGCACCGCCGGCGCCGGCGCGCTGCACACCGTCGCGGTCGGCGCGCCCGGCCTGGTCGACCCGGCCACCGGCGAACTGCGGGCCACCGGGCAGCTGCCGGCCTGGCACTCGGCGCTCGTCGCCGAACTGCGCAGGCGGCTCTCCCTCCCGGTGCTGCTGGAGAACGAGGTCAACCTCGCGGCCGTCGCCGAGCGGCGCCTGGGCGCCGTGCGCGACCGCGAGGACTTCGTCCTGCTGTGGCTGGGTCACGGGGTGGGCGCCGCGGTGGTGCTGGGCGGGATCCTGCGGCGCGGTGCCTCGGGCGGTACGGGGGAGATCGGCTTCCTGCCCGTTCCGGGGACCTTCCAACTGCCGACGGCCAGCGGGTGCGAGGGCGGTTTCCACTCGCTGGCGGGCAGCGCGGCGGTGTGCGCCCTGGCGCGCTCGCACGGGATGCCGGTGTCCGGCGACGACGACGCCCTGGCGGCCGAGGCGGTGGTGACCGCGGCCCGGGCGGACGGCAAGCAGGGCGAGCTCTTCCTCGACGCGCTGGCGGACCGGGTGGTGATCGGGGTGGCAGCCGTCACCGCCGTGCTCGACCCAGGCTGCGTGGTGCTGGGCGGCGAGGTGGGCCGGGCCGGGGGCGAGGACCTGGCCGCCCGGGTCGAGGAACGGCTCGCGCGGATGTCCCCGCTGCCGACCCAGGTGCGGGCGGGGACCGTCGCGGGCAGCGCGGTGCTGCGCGGCGCGGTGCTGTCGGCGATGGACGCGGCGCAGGACGCGGTGTTCACACCCGAGGTGTGACGTCCGGGGCGCTCCGGGGCAACCGCCCCTCGGCCGCCTGACGTTCGCGGGCGCCGGCGTACGACCGGAGTCCCCCGGGTGAACCCGCTCCGCCCATGCGGTTCGCGCCGGCCTCAACGGACGCTCCCCTGGGTCGTGTTGACCGGAAGCCATGGCGACGGGCCGCGGGGTCCGAGCGGTCGGACCGATCCCGTGTGAGCCAATCCACAGCGATCCCTTGCGTCCGCAAGGAACCTTCGTGGCAGACTGTGGAGCAGTACCAGTGACGTTCAGCGCACTCCGGGGTCGGTGAAACTCCGAACCGGCGGTTACAGTCCGCGACCCGTCCGCATCCAGCGGCCGGTTGACCAGGTGAAATTCCTGGACCGACGGTTAAAGTCCGGATGGGAGGCAGTGCGCGGCGGACGGGCATCGGTACACCGCCGTCGGCGGCAGCGTGGGTGCGTGTCCCCCGGAAACGGGTGACACGGGCGGACGCAGCCCCACACCGGACGCGGTGTCCCCGAGGCTCACGTCCGCTCTGTGTTCCGCACAGCCCCGGAGTCCGTGCCCGATGAGGCAGGAGGACCCGGTGGCAACACCCGGTGAAGCCGACGCGATGCGCCGGGCCATAGAGCTCGCCGCCCGCGGCGTGGGCTCGACGAGCCCCAACCCCGTCGTCGGCGCCGTGATCCTCGACGCAGGCGGCGAGATCGCCGGCGAGGGCTGGCACCAGCAGGCGGGCGGACCCCACGCCGAGGTCCACGCCCTGCGCGCGGCCGGCGACGCGGCCCGCGGCGGCACCGCCGTCGTCACCCTCGAACCCTGCAACCACACCGGTCGCACCGGCCCGTGCGCCCAGGCCCTCATCGCGGCCGGCGTTTCCCGCGTCGTGTACGCCGTCGCGGACCCCACCCCCGCGGCGACCGGAGGCGGCGCCACGCTGGCCGCCGCCGGGATCGCCGTGGAGAGCGGGCTCATGGAGGCCGAGGCCGCCCGCGGCAACGAGGTGTGGCTCACCGCCTCCCGCGAGCAGCGGCCCTTCGTGCTGTGGAAGTACGCGAGCACCCTCGACGGCCGCATCGCCGCCGCCGACGGCACCAGCCGCTGGATCAGCTCCGCCGCCTCCCGTGCCGACGTGCACCGTCTGCGCGCCGAGTCCGACGCCGTCGTCGTCGGCTCCGGCACCCTGCGCGCCGACGACCCCCACCTGGCCGTGCGCGGCGTGGAGGGCACCTTCACCCAGCCCCTGCGGGTGGTCGTCGACACCAACGCCAAGATCACCCCCGGCGCCCGGGTGCTGGACGGCACCGCCCCGACCCTGGTCGCCGTCGCCGAGGACACCGACACCGCCCACCTGCCGGGCGTCGACGTGGCCCGCCTGCCCCGCACCGGCAGCGGCGTCGCCGTCACCGCGCTGCTTGCCGAGCTGTACGGCCGCGGCGTCCGCTCCGTGCTGCTGGAGGGCGGCCCCACGCTCGCCGGCGCCTTCGTCGCCGCGGGCGCCGTCGACAAGGTCGTCGGCTACCTCGCACCGGCCCTCCTGGGGGCCGGACCCGCGGCCCTGGGGGACGCGGGAATCACCACCATCGCGCACGCGTTGCGGCTCGACGTCGCCGAGATCGAACGCATCGGCCCCGACCTGCGTATTACTGCCTACCCGAGCCGCACCGAGGAGAACTGACGTGTTCACCGGAATCGTCGAAGAGCTGGGCGACGTCGTCGCCGTCGAGGACCTGGGCGACGCCTCCCGCTTCCGTCTGCGCGGTCCGGTCGTCACCGAGGGCGCCAAGCACGGCGACTCGATCGCGGTCAACGGGGTGTGCCTCACCGTCGTCGACACCGCGGACGGCGAGTTCACCGCCGACGTGATGGCCGAGACCCTCAAGCGCTCCAGCCTCGGCGCGCTGAACCCCGGCAGCCGGGTCAACCTGGAGCGCCCGATGGAGCTGGGCGGCCGCCTCGGCGGTCACCTCGTCCAGGGCCACGTGGACGGCACCGGCGCGGTGATCTCGCGGACCCCCGCCGAGCACTGGGAGATCGTGAGGATCTCGCTGCCGGCGGAGCTGTCCCGCTACGTGGTCGAGAAGGGCTCGATCACCGTCGACGGCATCAGCCTCACGGTCGTCGAGGCCGGTCCCGACTTCTTCTCCGTCAGCCTGATCCCGACCACCCTCGACCTCACCACGCTCGGCTTCAAGCAGCCCGGCGACCCGGTGAACCTGGAGGTCGACGTGATCGCCAAGTACGTCGAGCGGCTGTACGGGGAGCGGGCCGGGGCACCGAAGGGGGCTCCGGCGGAATGAGCGCCCTCGACACCCTGAACAGTGTCGCCTTCTCCGCCTTCGGTGAGCACTTCAAGTGGACCGACGTGGTCGGCAACGGCCTCGGCCTGGCCGGTCTCGCCCTGGGGTGGCGCCGCTCGGTGTGGGCCTGGCCGGTCCAGCTGCTGTCCGGTGCGGTGCTCGTCGCCGCGTACTGGTCGGCACAGCTCACCGGCGGCGTCGGCAAGCAGCTGCTCGTCATCGGCGTCGCCGTGTGGGGCTGGTTCCAGTGGCGCCGCGGCGTCCGGGACGGCGGCGAGATCCGGGTCCGCTTCGCCACCTGGCGCGAGCGGGGCCTGCTGGTCGCCGGCACGGCGGCCGGACTGTTCGGGGTCGTCGGCCTCTTCACGCTCTACCCGTCGCTGTCCTGGAACCCCTGGCCGGACGCCTACATCTTCGTCGGCACCGTCGCCGCGATGGTGGCCATGGCCAGGGGCTGGGTCGAGTTCTGGTTCGCCTGGCTCGCCGTCGACGCGGTCGGCGTCCCCCTCGCCTGGAACAGCGACCTGAAGTTCTCCGCGCTCGTGTACGTCATCTACTTCGTTCTCGTGATCGCCGGCATGTACGCCTGGTGGCAGCAGACCCGGGTCCCGCGGCACGGCGGGCCCGTCCTGGAAGGAGCGGCCGCATGACCACCGCACTGCACACCCTCTACGTGGCGGAGGACGCCCCGATCGTCCTCGACCCCGTCGAGCGTGCGATCGCCGACATAGCGGCCGGCCGGCCCGTCGTCGTCGTGGACGACGAGAACCGCGAGAACGAGGGCGACCTCATCATCGCGGCCGAGAAGGCCACCCCGGAGATCGTCGCGTTCATGATGACCGAGTGCCGTGGTCTGATCTGCGTGCCCATGGAGGAGCACGACCTGGACCGGGTCGACCTGCCGCAGATGGTGGACTCCAACACCGAGTCCATGCAGACCGCGTTCACCGTCTCCGTCGACGCGAGCGCCGTCCACGGGGTCACCACCGGCATCTCCGCCGCCGACCGGGCGACCACGATCCGGCTGCTGGCCTTCGGCGACTCCGTCCCCGGCGACTTCGTCCGGCCCGGCCACGTCTTCCCGCTGCGCGCCAAGTCCGGCGGCGTCCTCACCCGCAACGGCCACACCGAGGCGGGCGTCGACCTGGCCCGGCTCGCCGGACTGCGCCCGGCCGCCGCCATCGTGGAGATCGCCAACGAGGACGGCACGATGGCGCGCCTGCCCGAGCTGGTCCACTTCGCCCGCAAGCACGGCCTGGCCATCATCTCCATCGAGGACCTGGTGACCTACCGCCGCAGCTCGGAGCCGACCGTGCGCCGCGAGGCCGAGACCCGGCTGCCCACCGCCTTCGGCGACTTCCGCGCGTACGGCTACCGCAGCACCGTCGACGGCGTCGAGCACATCGCGCTCGCGGCCGGCGAGATCGGCGACGGCGAGGACGTCCTCGTCCGCGTCCACTCCGAGTGCCTCACCGGCGACGTCTTCCACTCGCTGCGCTGCGACTGCGGACCGCAGCTCCAGGCCTCACTCGAACGGGTGGCAGCCGAGGGCCGGGGCGTCGTGGTCTACCTCCGCGGCCACGAGGGCCGGGGCATCGGCCTGATGTCCAAGCTGCGCGCGTACGAGCTCCAGGAGCGCGGCCGGGACACGCTCGACGCCAACCTGGAACTCGGACTGCCCGCCGACGCCCGCGACTACGGCGCCGCCGCCCAGATGCTGTCCGACCTCGGCGTGCACTCCCTGCGCCTGATGACCAACAACCCCGACAAGACCGAGGCCCTCGAGCGGCACGGCCTGAAGGTCGCCGAGCGCGTCGCCATGCCGATCGCGGCCGGCGAGCACAACCTGCGGTACCTGCGCACCAAGCGGGACCGCATGGGCCACGACCTGCCCTGGCTGGACCCGGCCCCCACCGGTGCCTGCCGCAACCAGTAGGCCCGCCCCCAAGCAGCACCACGACACCTGTACGACCAAGAACGACCCGAACGACCAGAGCAAGAACGAGCAAGGAGAAGACGGACGTGAGCGGTAAGGGCGCCCCCGAGCTGACCGTGAAGAACTGCGGTGACCTGCGCGTGGCCGTGATCGCGGCGCAGTGGCACGAGCAGGTGATGGACGGGCTGGTCGACGGCGCCCTGCGCGCCCTGAGCGACCTGGGCATCGACGAGCCCACCCTGCTGCGCGTTCCCGGCAGCTTCGAACTGCCGGTCGCCGCCAAGGTGCTGGCGAGCCGGGGCTACGACGCGGTCGTCGCCCTAGGCGTCGTCATCCGCGGCGGTACGCCGCACTTCGAGTACGTCTGCCAGGGCGTCGCCCAGGGCCTGACCCAGGTCTCGGTCGACACCGGCGTGCCGATCGGCTTCGGCGTGCTCACCTGCGACACCGAGGAGCAGGCCCTGGACCGGGCCGGACTGCCCGGCTCGAACGAGGACAAGGGGCACGAGGCCGTCACCGCCGCGATCGCCACCGCGACCGTCCTGCGTTCAGTATCCGAGCCGTGGCGGTGAGGTAAGGGGACTTCCGCGTAGGGTGGGGACCACCATGGCCAAGAAGACATTCGAGGAGCTCTTCGCCGAGCTCCAGCACAAGGCCGCCACCGGCGACCCCAGCAGCTCCCGCACCGCCGAACTGGTCGGCAAGGGAGTGCATGCGATCGGCAAGAAGGTGGTCGAGGAGGCCGCCGAGGTGTGGATGGCAGCCGAGTACGAAGGCGCCGACCGCACCGCGGAGGAGATCTCCCAGCTGCTGTACCACCTGCAGGTGATGATGGTCGCCCGGGGCATCGGCCTCGACGACGTCTACGCTCATCTCTGAGCGGATCGCCCCAGGCCGGACCCGCCCCACGAGCCCTGTCCCACCCACATCCGAGCTGCAAAGGAACGCTGTCATGCTGCGCATCGCCGTCCCCAACAAGGGTTCACTGTCCGGACCTGCGTCGGCGATGCTGCATGAGGCCGGCTACCGCCAGCGCAAGGACTCCAAGGAACTCGTCCTCGTCGACGGCGAGAACGACGTCGAGTTCTTCTACCTGCGCCCGCGCGACATCGCCATCTACGTCGGCTCGGGCCGCCTCGACATCGGCATCACCGGCCGCGACCTGCTGCTGGACTCGGGTGCCAACGCCGAGGAGATCCTGCAGCTCGGCTTCGCCCGCTCCACCTTCCGCTACGCCACCACACCCGGCGGCGTGAGCGACGTGAAGGAGTTCGGCGGGAAGACGGTCGCCACCTCCTACCCGGAGATCGTCCGGAAGCACCTCGCCGACCACTCGGTGGAGGCCTCGGTGGTCCGCCTCGACGGCGCCGTCGAGACCTCCATCCACCTCGGTGTGGCGGACGTCATCGCCGACGTCGTCGAGACGGGCACCTCCCTGCGCAACGCCGGCCTGGAGGTCATCGGGGAGCCGATCCTCGACTCCGAGGCGGTCGTCATCCGCCGGGCCGGCGCCGGCGGCGAGGACGCGGCGGCCGAGCCGAAGGTGCAGCAGTTCCTGCGCCGCCTCCAGGGCGTCCTGGTGGCCCGCCGCTACGTGATGATGGACTACGACATCCGCGTCGAGCACGTCGAGCGGGCCATCGCCCTCACGCCCGGCCTGGAGTCGCCGACCGTCTCCCCGCTGCACCACGAGGGCTGGGTCGCCGTGCGCGCCATGGTCCCCAGCCGCGAGGCCCAGCGGATCATGGACGAGCTGTACGACCTCGGCGCGCGGGCCATCCTCACCACCGGGATCCACGCGTGCCGTCTGTGACCTCGCCCACCCCGCACGCCATGCCCGTGGAACTCCCCGTGCTGCCCGTCACCTTCCGGCCCGCCCGCACCCGCGCGGTGCTGCTGGGCCTGGCCACCGGGCTGCTCGCGGCCTTCGTCGTCATCGCCGTGCTCCTCCCCGCGGACGGCGCACGGCCCTGGCACACCTCGGACCGGATCTGGATCGTGCTCACCGGGCTGCTGATCGCCGGGGTGCTCGTGCTGCTCAGCCGGCCCAAGGTGGCCGCCGACCGCGACGGTGTGACCGTCGTCAACCTGACGACCCGGCGCCGGCTGGAATGGGCGCAGGTCCTCCGGGTGAACCTGCGTCCCGGCGATCCGTGGGTGTACCTCGACCTGGCCGACGGCACCAGCCTGGCCGCCATGGGCATCCAGCCGGGGATCGGACGCGCCCGCGCGTTGCGCGACGCGCGCGCCCTGCGGGCCCTCGCGGAGGCGTACGGTACCGGCAAGCCGACGGCGCACTAGACCTGCCGCCCCGGCCCGCTTCTTCATTACTCTGGAACCTTCGCAACGACCCGAGGAGTGACACCCAATCCACGATGGACGGATCGTCCGGTAGTACCCGCGCCGCCTCTCCCCCCCGACATACGGGAGCGGCGGCATGAGCGCCCCGTTGCTGCTGCTCGCGGCAGCCTTCGTCCTGATCCTCGCGAACGGCTTCTTCGTCGCCGCCGAATTCGGCCTGGTGACCGTCGAACGCCCGGCCGCCGAACGCGCCGCCGCCGAGGGTGACCGCAGGGCCCGCAGCGTCGTGGAGGCGCTGCGCAAGCTGTCCTTCCAGCTCTCGGGCACCCAGCTCGGCATCACGATCACCTCACTGGTGGTCGGCATGCTGGCCGAGCCCGCCCTCGCCGACCTGTTCGCCGGACCGCTCACCTCGGTGGGTGTGCCCGAGGGCGCGGCGCCCGCCGTCGCGGTCGTGATCGGCATGATCCTCGCCTCGGCCGTCCAGATGGTCATCGGCGAGCTCGTCCCGAAGAACTGGGCGGTGTCCCGTCCGCTGGAGGTGGCCCGTTTCGTGGCCGGGCCGCAGCGGGCCTTCTCCGCCCTGTTCCGCCCGGTCATCGAGGCCCTCAACGCCGCCGCGAACCGCCTGGTGCGGGCGCTGGGCGTGGAGCCCGCCGAGGAGCTGGCCTCCGCGCGCACCCCCACCGAGCTGGTCTCGCTGGCCCGCCACTCCGCCCGTGCCGGGGCCCTCGAGCAGGACACCGCGGACCTGTTCGTCCGCACCATCTCCCTCGGCGACCTCACGGCGGAGAACGTGATGACCCCGCGCGTACGGGTCAGCGCCCTGCAGGACACCGCCACCGCCGCCGACGTCCTCAACCTGACCCGGGCCACCGGGCTGTCGCGCTTCCCGGTCTACCGGGAGCGGCTGGACGACATCGTCGGCATGGCGAGCCTGAAGGACGCCCTCGCCGTCCCGGCCCACCTGCGCGACCGCACGCCGGTCGGCCGGGTCACGGTCGCCCCGCTGCTCGTCCCGGAGACGCTGCCGGTGCAGCCGCTCCTGGAGCAGCTGCGCCGCGAGCAGCCGATCGCCGTGGTCGTCGACGAGTACGGCGGCACCGCCGGCGTCGTCACCCTGGAGGACATCGTCGAGGAGCTCGTCGGCGAGGTGCGCGACGAGCACGACGGCGCCGACCTGCCCGAGCTGGCGGCCGCCCCCGCGGAGAACGGCAACCCCGCCTGGGACGCCGACGGCGGCTGCCGGGTCGACCTGCTGGAGCGCATAGGGCTCGAGGCCCCCGAGGGGCCGTACGAGACGGTGGCCGGCCTCGTCGCCGACCTCCTCGAACGCATTCCCGAGCCGGGGGACACCGCACTGCTGCCCGGCTGGGAGCTGCGGGTGCGCGAGGTCGCGCACCACCGTGCCGAAAGGGTCCGCCTGGTACGCGTCGGGTTCGAGGAGCCCGAGGACGGGCAGGAGGGCGGGCGATGAGCTTCCTGCAGCTGTTCTTCGCCGGCCTGCTGGTGCTGGGCAACGGCTTCTTCGTCGGCGCCGAGTTCGCCCTGGTCTCCGTACGGCGCAGCCAGATCGAGCCGCTCGCCGGCACGCAGCGGCGGGCCCGTACGGTCCTGCACGGGCTGGAGAACCTGCCGCAGATGATGGCGGCGGCCCAGTTCGGCATCACGGTCTGCTCCCTGACGCTGGGTGCGGTCGCCGAGCCGACCGTCGCCCACATGCTGGAGCCGCTCTTCGAGGCGATCCACCTGCCCGAGGGGCTGATCCACCCGCTCGGCTACGTCATCGCGCTCGCCGTCGTGGTCTTCCTCCACCTCGTCATCGGCGAGATGGTCCCCAAGAACCTGGCGATGGCCGCGCCCGAGAAGACCGCGCTGTGGCTCAGCCCCGGACTCGTCGGCTTCGCCCGGCTGTTCCGGCCGGTCATCGCGGTGCTCGGCTGGTGCGCCAAGCTCGTGCTGCGGCTGTTCCGGGTCGAGCCCAAGGACGAGATCGACGCGGTCTTCACCAGCGAGGAGCTGACCGTGCTCGTCGAGGACGCCCGGCAGGCCGGACTCCTCGACGACGACGCCCAGGAACGCCTGGAGGACGCGCTGGAGCTGGGCACCCGCCCGGTCACGGACGTCCTGCTGTCCCCGGCGGAGCTGGTGACGGTCGACGCGTCCGTCACCCCCGCCGAGGTCGAGGAGCTGACCGTACGCACCGGCTACTCGCGCTTCCCGGTGGCCGGACCGGAGGGCGCCTACCTCGGCTACCTCCACGTGAAGGACGTCCTCGACCTGGAGGACACCGGCCGGCCCGTCCCGGCGCGGCTGTGGCGGCCGATGGCCACCCTCCGCGCGGAGCTGCCGCTGGACGACGCGCTCACCCAGATGCGGCGGGCCGCGTCCCACCTGGCGTCGGTCGCGGACTCCGGCGGGCGCGTGCTGGGTCTGGTCGCCCTGGAGGACGTGCTGGAGATGCTGGTCGGCGAGGTCCGTGACCCGGCGCACCGGGAGGTCCCGGAGCCTGCGCAGACCGGCGACACCGCGGCCGCCCAGGAGACCGGAGAGGCCGCCCGGCCGTCGCGTGTGATGGCGAGCTGACACGAGGACCCACGCGAGAGGGGCCCGGGCGCATGCGCCCGGGCCCCTCTCGCGTCGTTCACTCCAGCGGCTCGGGCGGCGTCAGCCCGGGCCCGCGGCCCGACAGCACCTCGCCGTAGGCCTGCATGAGGTCGGGCAGCCGCAGCGTGGACAGGTCGTCCCGGGACGGCTGTCCCACGTAGCCGGACAGCCGCAGGTCGCGGTAGGCGCAGCTCTTCTCGTACAGGGTGCGCAGGAAGCGGCCGTTGCCCAGTTCGTCGATCCAGCCCTGCTCGACGACGTGGCCGCTGATGGCGAGCAGCTCCTCCAGGGCCTCGCCGTCCCAGCGGTCCCCGTTGTCGGCGGCGAGGACCTCGCCGATGCTGGTCAGCTCGTGCGGCCGGTAACTGGGGAAGTCGACCCGGGTGGTGAAGCGCGAGCCGAGGCCGGGGTTGGCCGCGAGCAGGCGGTCCATGCCCTCGGGGTAGCCGGCCAGGATTACGACCAGACGGTCGCGGTTGTCCTCCGCGCGCTTGAGCAGGACCTGCAGCGCCTCGTCGCCGTAGGCGTCGCCCTTGCTGTAGCCGGAGTTGGACAGCGCGTACGCCTCGTCGACGAACAGCACCCCGCCGAGCGCGGAGTCGATCAGCTCGTTGGCCTTGACGGCGGTCTGACCCAGGAACTCGCCCACGAGATCCGCGCGTTGCGCCTCGACCAGATGGTCGCCGCCCAGCAGTCCGAGGGCGTAGAACACCCGGCCGAGGATGCGCGCCACCGTGGTCTTGCCGGTGCCGGACGGGCCCGAGAAGACGAAGTGCCGCTTGGGCGGCTGCACCGGCAGACCCTGTCCCGCCCGCAGCCGCGCCATCCGCAACTGTGCCGACAGCGCCCGCACTTGGCGCTTGACCGGCTCCAGGCCCACCATGCGGTCGAGTTCGGCCAGGGCCTGGGAGAGCAGCACCGGGTCCGGGGCCGCGACCGGGACCTGCGGCGGGACGGGGGAGACCGGCAGGATCGCCTTCTCCCGGATGTCGTCGTCGATCGGGCCGACCGCGCCCAGCGGGTCGTCCAGCACCGAGCCCGCTCCGAGGCCACCGGGCATGGCGGCCGCCCCCGCCCGGGCGTCGAGCGGATCGGGGTCGGGCGGCAGCGTGTCGGGCCCGGTCTGACCGTAGCCCTGCAGCGTGACCGGGGCCAGGTCGGCCGTCCCGTCGGTGAGGCCGTCGGACTCGTCGATCGCGGCGAGCCGGGCCGCGGTGTCCATGAACGCCGGGTCGACCCGGTGCACCGCCCGGTACAGGGGGAGCGCGGCCGCCGTACGGCCCGTGCCCTCGTACGCGCGGGCCAGCCAGTAGCGGAGTTCCTTGCGCTGCGGCTGTTCGCTGCGGCAGCGCATCAGGGCCGTCGCCAGCAGCGGCTCGGCCTGCCCGTACAGCTCCAGCCGGACCCGGGCCATGCCGCCGAACAGACCGGCCTCGATGCCCAGGACCTGGTCGCCGAGGAGCGGTTCGGTGTGGCGCACCAACTGGTCCCAGTCCTTGACCAGATAGGCCCGGCAGGCGTGCAGGAAACGGACGTGCGGATCGGTGTCGATCGGTGGGCACTCGGCCAGGGCCCGGTCCAGCTCCGCGATGTGGCGGCCGTCGAGCCAGTGGGAGGCGTGCGCCAGCAGCAGGTCGCGGCGGGTCTCCAGCACCGGCTGCACCCACCAGCCCAGCCAGTACCAGGAGTTCATGGAGCGGCGGTGCGCGCTGCGCTGCTCGCCGAAACGGTCGCGGTGCCGGTACATCTGCAGCAGCGCCGTGGAGGTGTCCGCCCGCAGCGCGTGCAGCCCGAGCCAGGCGTCCGCCATGCCGGGGTCGAGGCGGACCGCCACGCGGAACTCCTCCTCGGCCTGGGTGTAGGCGCCCATGGTGTAGGCGTCGACGGCCCGCACCCAGGCGAGGTCGGAGGGGGCGCCGGAATGCTCTGTGCCGAAGTCCATCAGGTCCCCACCAGCCCGTTCCCCCCGGTGCCGCCCGCCGTACGCCGCTCCAACCAGGTTACGCGAAGCGGGAGTTGGTGCCAGGTGAGCACCGCCTTCGCGGGGTGGCGCACCCGTTGGCATGGTACCCGTGCGGGCCTGCTGGGCCGTAGAGCGACGCGGGTGGTGACGGTGGGTGAGCGATCCGCCGCCGTACGGGGCCGGATCACCGGCTGTAGGCAGAACGAAGCCCCCGGTCACGGGGGAACAACCGGGGGCTTCGCGCATGAGGTGCGATCGACGATGACCGCGCATTGAGAACGTAAGTCCTGTGCGGCTCCCGGGTCAAGCCACCTCGGGGCGTCGCTCCGGCGGTCGCGGGGCGGGTGCAGCGCACCGGCTGCACGCGGTCACGGTCAGTGACGGAGGGTGTTGGCGAGCGGGGTCTCCGTGTGCTGCTCCCGTACCTCGTAGCCGTCCGGACGCTGGTGGACCAGCAGGTCCGCGAACGGCCGGGAGGGGTCGGCGGCGAAGTGCGCGTCCTGCGCCCGCATCCAGCCGGCCCAGAACGCGGTCAGGGCGGGGCCGTCGCGGAGCTCGCCGCGCTCCCGTGCCGTGTCCCGGGAGACCTCCAGCCAGAGCAGGCTCGCCAGCCGGGGACGCAGCGCGCGGCGGCCCACGCCCACCCCCTCCAGCAGGACCACGGGGGCCGCCGGCACCTCCAGGGTCGTCGCGAACCGCCGGGCCACCCAGTCGTACTTCGCGGGCCGGGCGGTGTCACCGCGGCGCAGCGGCTCCAGCACCTGCTCGCGCAGCCGCCCGGTCCACTCGAACAACTCCTCGTGCGTGGCCAGATCGTCGAGGTGGACGACGGGAGCACCGTCCAGTGCGGACGCCAGCGCGGCGGCGAAGGTCGTCTTGCCGGATCCGGCGTGCCCGTCCACGGCGACGAGCCGCACCGGCCCGCAGGACGGCGGAAGGGCGCGCAGCCGGGCGGCGAGCGCGCGGAGCGCCCCGGGGGTGGTCTGGTGGTCCATCGGCCCCAGCCTACGACCTGCGCCGACGCAAGGGACTGCGGTGGGTGCCAGGGGCGTCTACGGTAAGAGTCGTGACCGACTCTGCCGCATCCCTGTACCCCCCGGAGCGACTCGAACTCGCCCGCAAGGCCGCCGCCGACGCGGGACTCGACGCGCTGCTCGTCTCACCGGGCCCCGATCTGCGCTACCTCACCGGCTACCACGCCCACCTCACCGAGCGCCTGGTGTGCCTGGCGCTGCCGGTGCTCGGCGACCCCTTCCTCGTCGTGCCCCACCTGGAGAAGCCCGGTGCCGAGGCCTCCCCGCTGGGCGCGCTCGGCGTCGACGTCGTCGGCTGGGGCGAGACCGAGGACCCGTACGCCCTGGTCGCCGGCCGGCTGCCGCGGGGGACCGCGCGGGTCGCCGTCGACAACCACATGTGGGCCGAGAAGGTGCTCGCCTTCCGCACGGCCCTCCCCGGCGCCGAGCAGAGCCTGGCCGGCGACGTGCTGCGCGAACTGCGGATGCGCAAGTCGCCGGCGGAGACCGAGGCGCTGCGCCGGGCCGCGGGCGCCATCGACCGGGTGCACCGCCGCATCGGGGAGTGGCTCAGGGCCGGGCGCACCGAGCGCGAGGTCGCCCGGGACGTCGCCGACGCCGTCATCGAGGCGGGGCACACCACCGTCGACTTCGTCATCATCGCCTCGGGCCCGAACGGCGCCAGCCCCCACCACGAGGTCTCCGACCGGGTGATCCGGGCCGGTGACCCGGTCGTCGTCGACATCGGCGGCACCACGCAGGAGGGCTACTGCTCCGACTCCACGCGCACCTACGCGGTCGGTGAACCGTCCGCCGAGTTCCGCGAGATGTACGAGGTGCTGCGGCGCGCGCAGCACGCCCAGACCGATGCCGTCCGCCCCGGCATCACCGCGGAGGAACTCGACGCGATCGGGCGGGACATCATCGCCGCGGCCGGCTACGGCGAGCACTTCATCCACCGCACCGGGCACGGCATCGGTCTGGAGACGCACGAGGAGCCGTACATCGTCGCGGGCAGCTCCCGTCTGCTGGAGCCGGGCATGGCCTTCTCCGTCGAACCCGGGATCTACCTCCCGGACCGTTTCGGCGCCCGCATCGAGGACATCGCCGTCTGCACGCCCGAGGGCGGGGAACGGCTCAACCAGACCTCCCGGGACCTGGTCGTCCTGTCTGTTTAGCCCGATGTGTTGACTCCCGGTACGGCAGGGGGGTATTCCGTACACGCGACCGTGTGCGCGGTGCGTTCGCCGCGCGCGGCGCACACGTCGTGTCAAGGGCCCAGCAGGAAGCGGCAGTCGGGGGGCCGGGCATGTTCGACGACGAGCGTGACTTCGGGGTGCGGCAGTGGACGGTCGGCGGCACGACCGTGGTGGAACTGACGGGGGAGCTCGACCTGTGCGCCGGCGTGCGGGCGGCCGCGCGTCTGGACGCGGTCACCGGCGGGCCGCGGCCCGACGTCGTGGTGGACCTGCGCGGAGTGAGCTTCATCGACTGCAGTGGTCTGTCGGTGCTCATCCGGGCGCGGAAGCGGACCCTCGACCGCGGTGGCCGGTTCGGCATCGTCGGCGACAGTCCCTGCGTGCTGCGGCTGTTGCGGCTCACCCGGACGATCCGGGTCTTCACCGTCCACGACGACCTGGCCTCCGCGCTGGCCGCGCCGGGCGCCCCCGATCCCCCCGCGGCGGACGGCGCCATAGCGTGAGCTCACCCGGGCAGCGGCGCCAGCACGATCCAGACCTGGCCGCGGGCGAAGCTCACCGGCTGCCCGTCGGGCGTGGTGAAGTGCGTGCCCCCGGCCGCGTCGGGCCGTGACCACCGGGCGTCGTACGCCTTGCCGTCGCGCAGCACCACCGCGCGCCCGGTGCCCACGGTCTCGCTGTACGGGGAGGTGTTCCCCCACCGGTCCTGGAAGCCGGAGGAACGGACCGTGACGTACTGCACGACCACCGTCGGCGCGCCCAGCCTGCCGCCGTCGGTGGTGGTGGCCGGGTCGCCGTCGAACGAGATCAGCCAGCGGTCGCCGTCGGCCGACCAGTGCAGGCCCACCGAGCCGTTCGGGTAGTGCACGGTGCGGTCGCGCTCGGGGGTGCCGCCGGGCGGTGCGGCACCGAAGCGGAAGCCTATGTCCCGGGCGGCCGAGGCGTCCGGGGCCGCGGCGAGCAGCCGCTCCGGTGTGGCGTACAGGTTGTGCGGGGCGGGGCGCGAGCCGTCGCGCACGTAGGCACCGGGGGCGTGGGCGGGGGAGACGTCGTGCACCGGCGCCGCCGCCACCACCGGCAGCAACCTGGACTGCGCCCCGGAGAAGGCGAGGGCGGGGCGGCCGAACTGGCGGAGCAGTTCCAGGTCCGACTCGCGGGCGCTGCGCACCGGGCCGACCCGTTCGGGCAGTTGGGAGGAGAAGACGGCGAGCAGACGGGTGAGACCGGACTCCACCTGCTCCACGTAGACGAGGTCGGCCCGGTCCAGCCCGGTGTGCGGGCGGGCGGGCCCGACGTTGTCGATCTTCACCGCGAGGACCGGGCCGCGGGTGCGTCCGGGCAGTCCGGTGAAGGGCGAGCGCGCGACCGCGGTGGTGCCGGGCACCGAACCCGTCGAGGAGGGGGAGGGCCCGCCGGGCGTCCGCTCGGGGCCGCCGCAGCCCCGGCTGACCAGGAAGACGGTGAAAACCGCCAGCACGACCAGGACCGCCGCTCTCGCGGGACGTCTGGGTGCTCGGGCCACGACGGCCACCCCCGTGCTGCATAGGTATGCTGCCTACGGAAAAGCCATTTGCCGAATCGCTGCGCGTATTCCTAGTATCCGCCACATGGAGCCGGTACCCCAGACGGCGGACGCGACCGCCTACCTCGCAGCGGACGAGGTGATCGACCACGGCCACCCGCTGGTCCGGGCGACCGCCGCCCGGCTGCGGGCGGAAGCCCCCGATCCGTATGACTATGCCGAAGCGGCCTACACCTTCGTTCGCGACGCCATCCCGCACTCCGCCGACTCCGGGGACCCGCGCGTCACCTGGCGCGCCTCCGACGTCCTGGAGCAGCGCACCGGCATCTGCCACGCCAAGGCCCACGCCCTGACCGCGCTGCTGCGCGCCGAGGGCATCCCCACGGGGCTGTGCTACCAGCGGCTCGCCGACGACGACGGCACCGGCGCCCTGATCCACGGGCTCATCGCCCTCAAGCTGCCCGGACACGACCGCTGGGCCCGGCAGGACCCGCGCGGCAACAAGCCCGGTGTCGACGCCCGGTTCTCCCTCCGGGAGGAACGGCTGGCCTGGGTGCCCCGCCCCGGACTCGGCGAACGCGACTACCCCGGTCTCCACGCCACCCCGCCGCCCGCCGTGCTCACCGCCCTGCGGCAGGCTGTCGACCGGCCGCATCTGTGGCGGCTGCTGCCCACCGACCTACCGGACCAAGAAGACCGATGACCTCACACACCCCCCTGACCCTGACCGTCGACCCCGCCGTGCGCGCCCTGGCCCCGGGGTTCGCCCACCTCGCCGTCGAGGCCCGCGGCCTGGTCAACGGGCCGAGCGACGATGCGAGCGCGGCCCTCCTCGACGACGCGGCCCGCCGCCTGACCGAGCGCCTCGGCGGCCGCGCCCCGCACGAGGACCCCCACATGGCCGCCTGGCGCGCGGCGTACACCGCCTTCGGCGCCAAGCCCTCGCGCACCCGCAACTCCGCGGAGGCGCTGGCCAAACGCGCCCTCGCCGAAGGCGGGCTGCCCCGCATCAACCGGCTGGTGGACCTCTACAACGCGATCAGCGTCGCCCACCTCGTGCCCGTCGGCGGTGAGGACACCGACCACATCCACGGCGGCATGACCCTCGTACGGGCGACCGGCGACGAGAAGTTCGAGACCGTGGCCGGCGGTGAGCCCGCCGTCGAGCACCCCGAGCCCGGCGAGGTCGTCTGGCGCGACGGGACCGGCGTCACCTGCCGCCGCTGGAACTGGCGGCAGGGGATCCGTACCCGGCTGACCGAGGAGTCGGTCAACGCGCTCTTCCTCCTGGAGCGGATGGATCCGATGCCGATGGCCGACCTGCGGGCCGCCGGTGAGGAACTCGCCGCTCACCTGCGGAGGTTCAACCCCGGCGCGGAGGTCACCGTGCACGAGCCGGTCTGACCCCCGCGCCCGGTCACTCCGCCTTCGCGCCGCGCTCCCGGGCGGCGACGTCCTCCGGCGTGGGGGCGCTGCCGCCCAGGTGCGCGGGCAGCCACCAGTGGTCGTCCGGGCCCGACGGGCGCCCGGTGTACACGCGCTGCGCGTCCTCCAGCAGCTCCTGGACGCGCAGCCGCAGCCGCCGGGTCAGCGCGCCCGGCTTCTCGTCCGCGTGGGGCGTCATCTGCTCGCCCACCCGGATGGTGATGGGGAAGCCGTTGCGGCCCAGCTGGCGCGGCTGGTCCTTGGTCCACAGCCGCTGCGTGCCCCACAGGGCGACCGGCAGCAGGGGCACGCCCGCCTCCATCGCCAGGCGCGCGGCACCGGACTTGAAGGACTTCAGGGTGAAGGACTGGGAGATGGTCGCCTCGGGGAAGACCCCGATGATCTCGCCCGAGCGCAGCGCCGTCAGCGCGTGCTTGTACGCGTGCATGCCCTCGGAGCGGTCCACCGGGATGTGCTTCATGGCCCGCATCAGCGGACCCGACACCTTGTGCCGGAAAACCGACTCCTTCGCCATGAAACGCACCAGCCGCTTCGCCGGGAGCGCTGTCAGCCCCGCGAACACGAAGTCGAGGTACCCGATGTGGTTGCTCACGAGCAAAGCGCCGCCCTTGCGCGGCACATGTTCGGTGCCGGCGATGTCGAAGCGCAGTCCCTGCACCTTGAACATGGTGCGGGCGAAGCCGATGACGGGCGGGTAGACGAGTTCGGCCATGTGTGGGGCCCCTTCTTCGTAGGGGGTGGCCCCCGGCGGAAGTTACGCGGCCGTAGGTTTGGGCCGCCGGCTGATCGTGCCCCGTAAACGGGTGCCGTGTCATCCCGCGTGCCCGCCGTGTGGCGAGATTCTCGTCACGTCACCCGGTCGTACGACGCACCAGCAGGTACATCTCGCATCCGAGGCAGTAGCCGAACACCGCGTTGAGGAAGGCCGCCGCGAGCGCGCAGGCCGTCGCCGCCAGGCCCAGCCAGGCGAGCCCCGTGGCGTAGCCGGCGAGCCCGACGACCGCGAACGCCAGTCCGACCGCCTGCGCGAAGCGCGGCGGCGCCGGGTCCTCGGTCTCGGTCGGCGGCCCCAGCCGGGGCCGTACCGCCACCCGGTACAGCAGGCCGTACGGTGAGTTCTGGACACCCGCGGCGGCGCCCACCGCGAACACCAGCGCCTGGACGGCCAGCAGCCAGGCACTTCCGGTGACGAGGACGGCGGCCAGGACGACACTGGTCACGCTTGCGCCGAAGCGCGGTCCACGGGCATCAATGGCGTGAGGGCTCATACCGGCCATGATTCCGGAACGGACGCCGTCCGGACCCCCGGGAATCATGGCGGTCGTGTGAACGCTGCAACGGCAGGGAGGGGCGAAATGACGGGACTGGTGGTGTGCGTCGCCGTGCTCGTGGCGGCGGGGATCTTCGGCATCCTCCACAAGCGCAGGGACGGAAGGGTACGGGTGCGGGACAAGGACGCGGCACAACAGCTGACGGCGGGTGAGATCGGCGCGGAACTCGGAGAGCGGGCCACGCTCCTCCAGTTCTCCACCGCCTTCTGCGCGCCCTGCCGGGCCACCCGCCGCACTCTCGGCGAGGTGGCCGGCATGGTCGACGGCGTGCGGCACGTGGAGATCGACGCCGAGGCCCACCTCGACCTGGTGCGCCGGCTGGGCGTCGTCAGGACGCCGACCGTCCTGGTCCTCGACGCCCGCGGCACCGTGGTGCGGCGCGCGTCGGGCGCGCCGCGCAAGGCCGACGTCATCGCGGCGCTCGGCGCGGCGGTGTGACACCCGCGCGCGGTGTCATGACCCCGGTCCCACCCGCCGGGGCGCCCTTGACGCGGCGCCGGTCTGATCGTCAGTCTGACGTTATGTCGCGAGACCTCCTTCTGTACTCCCGCTTCGACGTCGACCTCGGTCGGCACGCGAGCGCCCGCTGTCACGGCCGTTGAGTGCCCAGGACTCCGCACCCCTCCGGCTCGACAGCACGACGAAGGACAACTCCATGACCGCCTCTCCCGACCTCGGCACGCCGGCCGCGACCTCCCTGGGCGCGGTGCCCACCTCGATCCCCGCGCCCGCCCCGGTCCCCCTGGCCC